>JALOMF010000619.1 GCA_025455635.1 Saprospiraceae bacterium
CCATTGGTAGAAATACTGGTGATAAAATTCAAGTTGTCGGCATTGTAAATATCGAGGCTGAAATTGCCGCTTCGATAAATATAAAGCTCATTGCCATTGCCATGATTTCCGATGGCCATGCGGACGTCAAATGCACCGGGAAGTTCCAAGGTATCCACGACTTTGCCTACCGAGTAATTGTATTTAAACACCGAATTTTTGGCACTGTCGAAAAAGTAGGCGAGGTCATTTTCCTTGTCAAATACCGACCTGTTTATGACCATGTCCAATAACTTGACATCATTTCTTACGTGGATGGTGGGACTAGCAAGGAAGCGGCCCCCGATTTTTGCAAAAACCTTGTAATATACATCTTCAACGAAGGGAACCGTTTTGTCCACGAAAATATTCGTATTGTAATCCTCAATTGTTTCGATAACCCCACTGGCAGGAGCTTCATCGTCAATCGTTGGGCTGAGCGAGCGGACTACCACATAAGCTTCAAAATCAGAATTCTTGGTCGCCGTCCAAGTGAGCAGTACGTTCCGGTCAGGCTTTTCAGCGGTGAGCGTCAACGGAAACCCTTGGTCGCCATTGTCAATATCTTCCTTTTTACAAGAAGAAAAGGTCGCTAAAAGCAACAACAAGCAAAAGAAAGCTGAGGAGTATTGACGGATTTCCATGTTTAAAGAGCGAAATTATCTTGTGATTTGGCTGTTCAGCAAAAGTGGTTATAAAAGATTGCAACAACAAATCGGCACGTGGTTTTTATACCAAATTGACGGCCTTTGTCATATTTATGTCATAGACGTAGGCAAGCTAGGGCGAGGTTGGGTAGTTTTCAAGAAAAAAAAGCCGTGGCACAGCAATTTGTGCCACGGCTTTTGTTTTTCACAAAAAACCATGCCTAGGGCGCTACCACGAACCTCGAAACTTCGGACTGCCAACGGACGAGGTAAATGCCCGAATTCAGCCCTTCCAGCGGAATGGTCACTTGGCGCTTTCCGGCAGCAGCCTTGCCCGTCCATTTCACACGGCCCGCCACGTCCACGACTTGCAAATCGCCGCCCGCTTCGTTGGGCAAAGTGACGTAGAGCACGTCCTTGGCCGGGTTAGGTGAAATTAGCAGGCTTCCGCTCCGCAATTTGTCTGGCTCCGTGGACGATTCCGTGCAATAAACATCGGCAGCCCAGCCACTGCGGTGCACCGTGGCATCGGAGGTGAAGTGGAGCATCACGCAGCCCGTGGCATTGGTGGCGGCCACTGCGCCCGGCAGGGTGTTGCCGGCGAAGCTACCGATGACGGGTGCCGACTCGGTGTTACCATCGAGTATTTCCAGTTTATCGCAGCACTGTTGCGTTTCAAACATGGTGAAGTCGAGCCAAACCTTCGTGCCGCTTACTTCTGGGCAAATGAGGGTGTAGTAGTCCTCGTTCGGGCCGTAGTCGTTGTCGGGGCCGCCTGAGTCGTAGCTGATGCTGCCACAAGAAACAGGAGTTTCAAAGGTCAAAGGCCCCGCAAAATCACCCACTTCGGTGCCGCCATCGCAGACGCTGCGCACGTAGGCGTCGTATTCTACACCAGCGGCGAGGGTGGAGATATTGATGCTGGTTGAGGTCGTATTGTTTACCACCACTGCGGTGCCAATGCCCGGCACGAAGCCTTTTAACCCAATTTCATAATTATAGGAATCAACATCGTTGTTGCCCTGCCAACTGATATTGGCGCCGTTGGAGTTCACGTTGTTTGCCTCCAGGTCCAGGGGCAGCACACAGCCGTCGCAGCTCACGTCGGCTGACCACCCAGCGCCTTGGTTGGAGCCATCGGAATAGAAATAAAAGGTAAGGCAGCCCGAAACATCGGTAGAGGTGTAGGCCAATGGCAAGCTCGGGAAGCCTCCAAGCTGGGCCATTATCGGGTGGTTTTGACTGGGGCCATTATAAACATTGAGATAGTCACAGCAGCCATCCATTTGGAAGCCATTGAACGTGACGGTCACATGCTGGTTGTCGCCCTGCGGGCAAATGGTGGTAGCGTAACTTTCGTTGGCATTGTAGGTGCCGACCTGCCCGCCTGTGTCATAAAAATCGTCGCCGCAGGTAGCTGGCGTGGAAAACCTTGCACCGTTTCCAAAGCTGCTCGTCTCGCCCGAAGCGCAGTTGGCCCTGACATAAACCTCAAGTTGCTTGCCTGTTGGCAAACCAACAACTTCAACGCTTGTACCATTGGTCGTGCTCGAATCAATAGCCGTGCCTGTGCCGGGAACAAAACCCAGTTCACCTATTTCCCAATAGTAGGAAGTTGCGGTTGGGTTGGTGTTCCAGTTGATTTGAATATTATTTGAAGCAGAAACCATGAGGCCGCCCACGCTGGGGCAAGTGACACAGTTGACCGAGGCTTCCCAGCCGTTCCAAGTGCCAGAAGCATTCGCAGCCAAATAGAAAGTCAGGCAACCAGTCGGGTTGGACGCACTTTTCCCGGCATTGTCCTGACGGTTTATAATTGGTCACGTCCGCGCGATTTGTCTCACTATGAACAGTTTGAACACTATCACGCGACTTTTTATCAGCACGTTGAATCACTTTCAGTAACTCCTTTTTCCGCCGGCGCAATGGAACGGGGACTTTCTGCATTGTTAGTCGCTTTAATTAGATTAAACGGCTTTTCCTTAAACAAAAATTCGTGT
>JALOMF010000107.1 GCA_025455635.1 Saprospiraceae bacterium
CGACGCTGAGAGCATTGACTGGTTGGAGCAGTTCCTGCAACAGTTCCCCGGCACGGTCATCGCCGTGACGCACGACCGCTACTTCCTCGACAACGTGGCGGGCTGGATTCTCGAACTCGACCGTGGCGAAGGCATTCCGTGGGAGGGCAACTACTCCAGTTGGTTGGAGCAAAAAGCCAAGCGACTGGAGCAGGAGGCCAAGGCCGACGACAAGCGCAAGAAGACCTTGGAGCGGGAACTTGACTGGATTCGCATGAGTCCCAAAGCCCGCCAAGCAAAGGGCAAGGCCCGTCTGAACGCCTACGACAAAATGGCTGGCGAAGAGACCAAGGAAAAAGAAGCAAAACTGGAACTCACCATCCCGCCCGGCCCTCGTCTCGGCGAAGTGGTGATAGAAGTGGAGAATTTGAACAAAGCCTTCAACAACCGGGTGTTGTTCGAGAACTTCAGTTTCAGCGTTCCGAAAAACTCCATCGTTGGCATCATCGGGCCGAACGGGGTGGGCAAGACGACCCTTTTCCGCATGATTATGGGCCAAGAGAAGCCCGACAGCGGCTCCATCCGCCTCGGCGACACGGTGCAGGTGAGCTACGTGGACCAGTCGCACTCGGCCATTGACCCAGAGAAATCGGTCATCGAAATCATATCCGGCGGCCTTGACATCATAAAAGTTGGCAACTTCGAAATGAACGCCCGTGCCTACACCGGTCGTTTCAATTTCACTGGAAGCGACCAGCAGAAAAAAGCCGGGGTGCTATCTGGCGGCGAGAAAAACCGACTTCACCTCGCCCTCACGCTCAAGGACGGCGGCAACGTGCTCCTCCTCGATGAGCCGACGAACGATATTGACATCAACACCCTGCGGGCGCTCGAAGATGCGCTCGACGACTTCGCTGGCTGCGTCATGGTCATCAGCCACGACCGTTGGTTCATTGACCGCTTGGCCACGCACATCCTCAGCTTCGAGGACGAGGGCGAGGTGGTCTTCTTCGAGGGCAATTACCAAGATTACGAAGCAGCAAAAAAGGCCAAGCTTGGCGATGTGACGCCGCACAGGCCACGATTCAAGAATTTGCTGAAGAGTTAAAGCTCGAAAGCACAGTTTTTTTTCAAAAAGCCCGGCACTGGATGGTGTTGGGCTTTTGTATTTTAAAATATTGGCATGTATTTTGCACTCATAATCAATCGTGTAATCCAGCCAATTGTTAAATCAACATCCTTCTACCATTCACCAAGCATTTTATCGGTTTTGGTGAAAAACGAGGCTTTCGCCTAGCAAAACTGAACAAAAATTCACCTTAGCGTCCCGAAGCAAACCTGGTTTTCCAGCTTGCTTCGGGACTTTTTTTTGCCCAGTGCCCTCCATTTGCCGCAGGCTGACTTAGCTTCGCAACCTCAAACCAGTGTTCCATTGTTCAACGATTGCTACAAAAACAAGCGAATCCTGCTCACGGGCCACACGGGCTTCAAGGGCAGTTGGCTCGCCACTTGGCTGCTCGAACTCGGCGCCGAAGTGCACGGCCTGTCCGATGGTGTGCCCACCCAGCCTGCCCTGTTCGAGGTCTTGGGCTTGGGCAGTCGGCTGCACCACCACCTCGGCGACGTTCGGGATTTTGGGCTGGTGAAAAAAACCGTGGAAGAGCTTCGCCCCGACTTCATCTTCCACCTAGCGGCGCAGTCCATCGTAAAAACCTCGCTGCAAAACCCGCTCGACACGCTCACCACCAACCTGCTCGGCCATGCCCACCTGCTGGAAGCCGTGCGGCAACTCGGCCTGCCCTGCGTCATGGTCATGGTCACGTCCGACAAATGCTACGACAACCGGGAGCAGCCCCACGGCTACACCGAAGCCGACCCGCTCGGCGGCGACGACCCCTACGGCGCTTCCAAGGCTGCCGCCGAAATCGTGGTGCGGGCTTGGCAGCGCTCCTTTTTCGCTTCGCAAAACGGCCCTGTGCGCATCGCCACGGCCCGTGCTGGCAACGTCATCGGCGGCGGCGACTGGGCCGAGGGGCGCATCGTGCCGGACTGCATCAGGGCCTGGTCGGTGGGGGAGGCCGTGCGGCTGCGGATGCCCCATGCCACCCGCCCGTGGCAGCATGTGCTGGAGCCAGTCAGCGGCTACCTGCGGCTGGGCCAGTTGCTAGCAGCACAGCCCGAAATCAGCGGCGAAGCCTTCAATTTTGGGCCAGCCGCCAACCAAAACCGCACCGTGCTCGACCTGCTGACAGCGCTTTCCCGGCACTGGCATTTTGCCGAAGGCAGCGAAAAATTCAAGGTGGAAAACTCGCCCGTTTTCAAAGAAGCCACGCTCCTCCAACTCAACTGCGAGAAGGCCGAACGGCGGCTCCAATGGAAACCCGTGCTTGGCTTCGAGGAGGCTGCCGCACTCACGGGCGATTGGTACGCCCAATTTTACCAAAACGGAAAAGCGAACCTGCCGGAGTTTACGCTTGCGCAGCTCCGTTTTTTTGTGAAAACAGCCACCGAACGTGGCGCAGCATGGGCTTTTGATGAAAATTGACGACTGCCTACTCACCCCCCTCCGCATCATCCCCAGCGAAAAAGGCGCTGTGATGCACGCCCTCCGCTGCACCGACGAGGGCTTTTCCGACTTCGGCGAAGCGTATTTTTCCACAGTAAAAAAAGGGGTGAAAAAAGGCTGGCGGAGACATAGACTCCAAACGATGAACCTCGTGGTACCAGTGGGCCGCATCCGCTTCCGCCTCCACGATGGGCGCCCCGACAGCCCCACCTTTGGCCTGTTCGACGAGGTCGAGCTTTCTCCTGAAAACTACCAGCGGCTCACCGTGCCGCCCGGCGTATGGCTGGCCTTCGAGGGCTTGGCCGATGGGCTGAACCTCCTGCTGAACATCGCCGACCTGCCGCACGACCCCGCCGAGGTGGAGACGAGGGACGAGGGGTTTTGACTTGTTTTTTTCAAAAAAAACTCAACGGGCATAGGCTGCGAAATACTTGCACTCCTTGATGATTTCCTTGTAAAAATTGGTGTTGGAGTACTCGTTCTTAAGCCGTTCAAAATTACCGAGATAGTCGGCGGGGATGCGTGGGATGCGGTTGCAGCAAGGCTCCGGCTTGTACTGCTCCGACTGGAAGTAGATTTTCTGCTCGCAGCGGGCGGCTTGGAAGGCGGCCTTGGCGGCCATTTCGGGGTCGAAGGCCAGTTCCCTGGCCCGGTTGAAGCATTGCAGCGCCCGGTCGAGGCCCGTGTTTTCCCGGTTGCCGAAGGGGAATTTCCAGTGGTCGAACACCCGGCTGTCGCCATCGGCGGACTTGGCACGGTGCAGCTTGGCCCAGGTGCTACCGCTGCGGAAGTAGTCCATTGCCTTCCAGGCAAAGCCGAAGTAGCTCATGTTGTAGTGGGCGAGGCCGAGCAGGTAGTAGTGGCGGGCAGCGCCATCGAGGTCGCCCTTGGCCTTGTAGTCGAGGTCGAGGAGTTCGGTGAGGAGTTCGCCCCGGTTCATCATCGAGCTGAGGCTGATGGTGTCGGTGCGCTGCTCGTTGCATTTAAGGCAGTCCTTGAAGGTTTCCCGGAAGGGGTTGAACTGCCCGAAGTCGTTCCAAGCCTCGGCGGGCATGCGCTTGTAGGTCTCCATTGCCGCCTCGAACTGGCCCGTGCTCATGAGCAGGGTGGCCTTCATGTCGAGCAGGGAATTGAGCGGGTAGGCTTGCGCCAGCTTGACTTCGAGCAGGCTTTTGTCCTGCTTCATGTTCATGGCGATGAGGTCGTCGAGGAGGTCGAGTTGGGGGTTTGGGGCGAGGTCACGCAGGGGGTGCTGGCTGGCGAAGGCCTTGCCGGGCTGCTGGTTTTGGCGGTAAAGCGAGGCCATTTTGTCACGCAAGAAATCGGGCAGGCTCGTGTAGGTACCGTATCGTTTTTCTTCGTTGATGAGGTCATAGGCGTAATCTTCGGCGGCGGCGTCCAGTTTTTCGATGGCGGCTATCTTCAGGGCTATTTGGAAAATGGCAAGCTGCTCCTTCAGCAGCTTGTCGTCGAGCTTGGGCTGCACGGCGTTGAAGGTTTTTTCGGCAGCGTAGTAGTCGCCTGCCAAGAACTCCAAGTAGCCCTCTGCCAAGTACCAAAGCTCCGGCCTTGCCACTTTGGCCTCCTGCCTGCATTTTCTCGCAAAACGCTGTAAATCAATCACATACTTGCCTGCGTAAGGCTTGGGTAAGTTATGGTTTTTCTTGTTTTTTTCCTTTTGGTCGTTGAATTCGAGGCCGAGCAGGTTGCGTTCCATCTTGCGCATCTCCTGCACCAGCAGCCCTTCCAGCAGTTGGTTCTGGGGGGTTAGCTCGTAGATTTTTTCCATTTCCTCCACGGCCTTGCTTTCAGCCCCGGCAGCCCGGATGGCGTAGAGCGTGGCCCGCTCGGCGTCCGACTGGCAGAGCCGCAGGCAGTCCTCCCATTCGGCATCGGTTTTTATCAAAAAACTCTGGTAGGCCGAGGCCCTCCGACCGGGGCAGTGCTGGAAGATTTGGGCGTAGGCGTAGCTGGCCTCCACGTTGCGGCCCAGTTTGCGAAGCGCCCCAGCCCGGTGGCCTTCAATCCACCACGGGATGATGCTCTGGCTCCAGCGGGCGGCTTTTTTGTCAATTTTCGCCAAAAGGTCGTCGCAAAGGTCGAGTACCTGCTCGTGCAGCCCGGCATAGTGCGCCAGCCGGATGATTTGGTAGGCGTAGCGCAGCTTGATGTACGGTGACTTGGTGCGCTTGAACTGGCGGGTGCCTTCGGCCATGAGCGCCTGCATGGCTTCCTTGTCACGCTGGGGCGCTTGCCAGCGGTCGGTGGCCACCACGTGCGGTTCGCATTGCTTCGCAAAGAGCAGGTAGCCAATCGTTTCCACGCATTTTTTTTCAAAAACAAACTCAGCGAAGCTGTTGTCCTGCAAGCTGGGCGGTATCCGCAGCGATTTGCTCTGGGTGGCCGTCAGCAGCAGGTCAAGTTCCTCGGTGTTGGACTGGTAGATGATGTAGTGCAGGTCGGCCTGTTTCACATCCCCGCAAAAACGCTCGCCCCACTCAGCGAGGTTGTCGTCCTCGTTGGCCTTTTTCACCGTGTCGAAATAGTCGCTGTACAGCTTGTCGAAGCGCATGAACAGCGGTGCGAGCGCCGCCCGCTCAGCCGGTTGCAGGATATCCATGTTGACGAAGGAATATCCCTGAAAGGAGCGGTCGTTGGGGGCACAGGAGCGGGTATCTTGGGCGTGCAGGGCGTGGCAAGTAAGCAGCAGCATGGCCGCCCAAGCGATTTGGAACGCCGATTTTATCCTAGCGGGAAACCTCATTTATCACGATTTTTACACAGCCTGCCCGCTAAGTTGGGCGGCTACGAGGGCCGAAAGTTAGGGAAAAAAAAAGAACCCACCTCGACCGAGCGGTCAGGGCGGGCCAGCGTTAGCGACATTGGTAACAGGTGAGAAAACTTTTGTCTGATGTAATATCAGCAGCGAATTGATGGCGCAAAGATGGATGGCCTGCTTTAAGCTGAGATGAAAACGGCATTAAGTAAAGGTGAAGAAAACGGCGGGATTTCCCTTCTGAACCATCAAATCCATTTACACTGCATGTTGAAGCCGGTGGCCTAATTTTCCTTTAGCTCCACGTCCAGCTCGCTTTTTTTGCCCAAATTTTTCTTCAAAATCTGGTAGCCGGGGTAGCTGAACTCCAAAACATTGGCGCCAGCCGGCACTTCGAAAATATACGAGCCGTCGGCATTGGTAGTGGTGCTGAGGTTGGTGCCACTGGCTTTCACGGTCACGCCAGCGAGAGGGGAGCCGTTGCCGTCCGTGACCCTGCCCGTGATTTTGCGGGGTGGAACTGCGGCGACGTTTGATTTTTTGGTGGCGGATTCTATTTTTTCCTTGGCTTCTATTTGGGTCTTTTCTTTGGCAAGGTCTTCCGATTCGTCGGCCCGTACGTCAGTGTCCTTTTTCGCTGCAACCGCTTCGGTTGCAGCAGCTGGGGCCGGTATTGATTCGGCCACGGTTGGCACGACGGATGCGTTGGCGGTCACGGGCGGTGGGGCATCGTCCCTGGCTTGTTCTGTGGCTACCCCACTGTCATAGGAGTAGTTATGCGTTATGGATTTGTTCGGCGGCGGTGGGGCGTTTTCCCTTGCTGGCCTCTTTCTTTGTACTTGCTCATTGGCTGCGATTTCGTCCGCTTGCACGGCATCGGCAGTTGCAGCAACTGAGGAATCTGCAACGTCGGTAACTGCCTCGCTCGCTGGTGCGGTCGCTGTTTCACTTACCTCGGCCACTGCCGCTTTATCGCCTGCACCAAACTGCTGCACGACCAGCCACGCAACGACCAAAACCGCAACGGCAGCCGCTACCCTCATCAGGTAAAATCCCGCACCGTGCCGCTGTTGTGTGCGCTGGCGCAAATTCGCCTTAAGCCTCGTCAGGTCGGCGGCGTGGTCGGCCTCCGACAATGCCCGGTAGCCCTCGATGGCATCGGCCAAGAAGGGGTCGGACTGCGCCGAAGCGTCAAGCGCCCGCTCGTCGTGCCGGGTGGCATCGCCTGTCAGCCACCGCAGCAGGGGCGTCAGCAGGGACTTATTTCGCAGTTCAGGTTTCATTTACCTTTGTTGATGGCCGTTTAGGGTTTCAAAAAAAATTATTGTCCGAAGGCCGTCACGCCGCTTTTCTCCATGCAAATCCGCAGGTTTCGCCTGCCGTTCTGGATATTGGAGCGCACGAGGCCGAGGGCTTCGCCCGTCGAGTCGGCTATTTCCTTGTACGATTTGTCTTCGTAATAAAACTGCTCGACACAGTGCTTTTGTTGAGCCGGGAGCGTTTCGATGCATTTTTTCAGCACGAGCTGCTGCCCGTCTTCCTCAAAAACATCCACTGGATGCAAAACCCCGGCAGAATGCACAAGCTCGGCCTGTGCGGCGGGCAGCATTTCATCGAAAGACACCGTGTGGTCTTTTTTGCGGAGCTGCATGAGGCAGTGATTTTTGGCCACCACGTGCAGCCACGGGCGGAACTGCCGTATTTCCTGCGTCCTGACCTTCTCCACCAGCGTCTCGAAAATGGCAATCACGGCATCTTCGGCCTTGGTTTTTTCTTTGAAATACTTCAGGCAAACACCGTACACCAGCTCCACGTAGCGCTCGTAGAGCACGCCGAGCACTTCCAAATCGCCGCTGCGCTGGTACTTTTGCACCAGCTCGTCGTCTGAATTTTGCGTGGTATTTTTCCGAAGGAATTTCAGCATGTTGTTGGCCGCAGGGCGGATATGGGGAGCGAATATCGCTATTTGGCGAAAATGAACGACCCTTGGTACAAAAATGCAACCCTGCAGCTTGACAAGTCACCAATATTCCGGTGGATTTCGGCGGGTTATCCCAACAATTTGCCGGGGTGCTATGTTTTTTTGGCGCTAAGTCGCAGCGGTATATCTTTGGCGCTTCGCAATTTTTTTCATAAAACTGAAAAATGAACAATTTCTATATCACCGATGTGGTGAAGCATTTGATTATCATCAATGTAATTGTTTTCCTTGGAACGCAATTGTTAGGCGAGCCTGACAGAAACAGCTTAGAGTTCTTGATATATAATGCAAGTCCCGACAATTTTGACTCATTGGGTCGTCTTCGTTATGCGGTCTTCTATCCCACATCTCCTTTTTTTCATTCTTACCAAGTTGTCACCTACATGTTTATGCACGGTGATTTCATGCATATTTTCTTCAACATGTACGCTCTTTTCATGTTTGGGACGGCGGTGGAGTCGGTTTGGGGGCCTAAGAAGTTTTTGTTCTATTATTTGTTCACCGGCTTCGGTGCCTTGGCGCTGCAAATGATAGTACAAACCATCGAGTTCAAGTACTTTGGCGCTAATCCTGCTGGTGGCAACGTGCCAATGCTCGGCGCTTCCGGTGCAGTTTTTGGGATATTGGCGGCTTACGGGATGCAGTTCCCAAATAACACACTTCAGTTGCTCTTCCCGCCTGTGAGCATGAAGGCCAAGTATTTTGTGCTGATATATGCTGCCATCGAGATTGGCTTGGGCCTCAGCCCGTTCCAGACCGGGGTGGCGCATTTTGCACACGTAGGTGGGGCACTTTTTGGCTTCCTGCTCATCTTGTACTGGCGGAAGCGGGGCGAGCGGATGTATTGATTATTGGATTGTTGAGATTGTTGGATTGTTGCCCGTACTGCGACAACCTAACAATTCAGCAATCGAACAATCCCAACAATCCAACAATCAAGCAATTTTACTCAATATGTTCAGTTCGATTTGGCAAGACATAAGGGCCCAGTTCAGCCACGGCAGCATGTTGACCCGTATCATTTTGGTCAATATCGGTGGCTTTTTGCTGTTGTTGATGGCGAAGCTGGCACTTGGCGGCATCGGCGACGGTAGCGTTTATGCCGATTTTTCGCGCTCGCTCATGGTCGGTGCCGATTGGAAGCACAACCTGACGCACCCTTGGGTTTTAGTGACGCACATGTTCCTGCACGAAGGCTTTTGGCACCTGCTGTGGAATATGCTGGGGCTGTACTGGTTTGGCCGCATCGTGGGCGACCTGCTCGGCGACCGAAGGGTATTGCCCATCTACCTACTGAGTGGGCTAGCGGGCGGGCTGGTTTTTTTCATCATGGCAAACCTGGTCACTGGGCTTGGCTTCGGTTCGTTTGCGCTCGGTGCATCGGCAGCATTCATGGGCATCTTGGTGGTGGCAGGCATCACTGCGCCCGATTATTTGATTGGGTTGCCGCTATTGGGCGATGTGCGGTTGAAGTTCATTGTGCTGTTCTTCTTGGTGCTCGACCTTGTGGGGATTTCCAACGGCGACAATACAGGCGGCAGCTTCGGGCACCTCGGAGGGGCATTCATGGGCTACCTCATTGCGCAGCAATTGCAAAACGGCAACGACTGGACGGCGCCAGTGAACCGGATTTGGGACAGTATCACGTCTTTTTTTGAAAATATTTTTTCAGCAAGAAAGCCAAAGCCAAGGGTCGTTCACCGCAGCCCTGACCTCAAAAAACAGACCGTGGGCAAGCAGGGCCGCCGCAGTGCCAGCTCCGCACCCGATGACCTTTCGTACCAAGACCAACTGGACGCCATACTTGATAAAATAAAGTTGACCGGCTACGACAGCCTGTCGGCCTCAGAGAAGGAGTTCCTTTTCAATGCCAGCAACAAATAGTGCCGTTTTTCCGGCCCGGCCTTCGAGGCTGATTTCAACGAAAAGCAAGCCCTAGTGCTTCTGTGAAACTGCTCAACAACATACCTCGCTGGGCCAACCTGATTTTGGTGGTGCTGACGCTGTTGGCGTACCTAGCCCCGTGGGTCAACCCGGCGAAGTTCTGGCCCCTCACTTTCTTGGGGCTTGCGTACCCGTTCCTGCTGTTCGGCAACCTGTTTTTCGCTGTGTTCTGGGCGCTCAAGCGTGACCGCTACGCCATTTTTTCGATTGGGTGCATCTTGGCTGGGTTGGGTTATTTTGGTAGTTTTTTCAGCATCGGCATAGCCGAGAAAGCCCCCAAATCGGACAAGAACCTGACGCTGCTCACCTACAATATCGCCTCGTTGGGCGGCTACTCCTGGAAGAACACCGAGAAAATGGAGAAGTGGAAAAAGGACTTCGAGGCGTTCAGCAGCAGCATCGAAGCGCCCGATGTTTTTTGTGTGCAAGAGGGCAAGGGCGAAAAGCTCAATGAACTGATAAGCCAGACCTTCGGCTATCAGCACTTGGGTATGTCGAAAAACACAGTCATTTTCTCGAAGCACCCCATCCTGAAAAAAGGGGAAATCCCCTTCGGCGAGACCAGCAATTCTTGCGTCTGGGCCGACCTGAAGACCCCGCACGGCACCGTCCGGGTTTACAACGTACACCTGCAATCCAACAAACTGGGGCAGACCGCCGACAAGATTGCCACCAAGGGCAAAATCAGTGACAAGCGCACCTGGAGCGACATCGGGTTCGTGCTGCGGCGCTACAAAAACGCCGTGACCATCCGTGCTGAGCAGGCCCAAAAAGTGGCCAAGCACATGGTACAGTGCAAGCACCCGGTCATCCTCTGCGGCG
>JALOMF010000620.1 GCA_025455635.1 Saprospiraceae bacterium
TGGAAAACATCTCTATGAAAGTGAAAGTGCTGAGCGAATAAATCGCCACTGGAAGCCCCCCTTCAACCCAATTTTTCATCACATCAACAACTAAATGGTTCGTTTCACAAGATTTTTAACTGTTTTTTGCCTGTTGGCAATGTTCGCTTCCTGCTCGAAGCCAGTCGCCAGTTTCATGGTCGAAGAAATGGGACATATTGCGCCAGCTCCCGTCAAGTTTCAAAACAATTCCAAGAACGCCACTGCTTTTGAATGGGATTTTGGTGATGGGAGCAAGTCGGACGCCGAGGCACCCGACCACACCTACGGCGCCAGCGGCAACTATGTAGTGAAACTAACCGCCAAGAAGGGAAGCAAGACCGCCGTTCAGCAGAAAACAGTGCAAGTGACTGCGCCAGCCGCTTGCCTCGTGGAAATCGAAACGGACTACGGCACGATGACCGTCCAGCTATCGAACGCCACCCCGCAGCACCGGGACAATTTCCTGAAGCTGGCCGAGGAGGGCTATTTCGATGGCATGTTGTTCCACCGGGTCATCGAGGGCTTCATGCTCCAGGGCGGCGACCCCGACTCGAAAAAAGCCAAGCCTGAACAGGCATTAGGCGTGGGTGGCCCAGGCTACACCGTGCCAGCCGAGTTCGTTGACTCGCTCATCCACGTCAAAGGGGCCATTTGCGCAGCCCGCCAAGGCGACCAGATGAACCCTCAAAAACGCTCAAGCGGCTCGCAGTTCTACATCGTGCAGGGCAAGGCGCAAACAGAGGCCGAGCTGAACATGATTGAGGCCCGCAAGGGCTTCCGCTACACGAAGGAGCAGCGGGATGCGCTCATGGCCCAAGGCGGCACCCCTTTCCTCGACCGGGACTACACCGTTTTTGGGAGGGTCATCAAGGGTTTTGAGGTGATTGATAGGATAGCGGCCTCGGAAACCGACCCCCGTGACCGACCCAAGACCGACGTGAAAATGAAGGTCAGGGTTATTAAATAGCGGGTGAGAAGTGAGCGGGTGTGAAGAAAATCAGCTTAAAAAATTATTGACAATCAAAAGGTAATACATGCAAACGAAAGAAATACTTGGCGTAGATGTCGGTGCCACGGGCATCAAGGCAGGCATCGTTGACATTGAAACAGGGAAGCTCGTACAGGAGCGCATCAAATTGCCCACGCCAAAGCCCGCCACGCCAGAGGCAGTGGCCAAGGTGGTCGTTGACCTTGTTGCGAAAACGGGCTACACGGGCAGCCTGATGGGCTGCGGCTTCCCCTCCATCGTGCGCAATGGCGTGGCTTACAGCGCCGCTAATATTGACGAGGGCTGGATTGGCACCAATATCGAGACCCTGCTCTCCACGGCCACCGGGCTGGACGTCGTGTCCATGAACGACGCCGACGCCGCTGGCCTCTCCGAGATGCGCTACGGCAAAGGCAAGGGAAAAATGGGCACGGTCATGCTCATCACCATCGGCAGCGGGCTGGGTTCGGCGCTGTTCACCGATGGGCATTTGGTGCGCAACAGTGAGTTCGGGCACCTGCACCTGAAGGGCTGGGTGGCCGAGCATTACGTCTCCAACACCGCCCGCAAGAATTATGAAATGTCCTGGCCGAGCTTCGGCAAGCGCTTCAACGAGTACCTGCTGCATATTGACCGCCTATTTTCGCCCGACCTCATCATCTTGGGCGGCGGCATCAGCAATATGTTCGAGGAATTTGGCCCTCATATTGACCCAAAGCTAAATGTCACCACGGCGGCCATGTTCAACCAAGCTGGTATCATCGGTGCGGCGTTGTATGCCTTCGAGGCAAAGTTTGGAGCGATTTAAGGCGCTGATAATCAAAATTTTATGAAAATAAAGAACCTGACAGCCTTGCTGTTTTGCTGCGCAATTTTGGCGCTTTCTTGTTCGAAAAAGCCGAAGGCGGGCTATGCATCCATCAAGCTCGACGATTTTTTTGAGCTGAAAATGGGCGGCTCGGCGGTGGTGGCTGACCAAGACCTGAAACTGACGCTGACAGGTGTGCCGGAGGACTCCCGCTGCCCAAAATTTGTCAACTGCATTCAGGAGGGCAAGGTTGTCATCACCGTTTCAGCCGCCATTGACGGCAAGGCGCAAGTGGTGGAAATGAGCCGCAAACCCTCCGACAAGTCACCGACCAGCGCTACCATCGGCGGCTTCAAGCTGCAGCTCTACGATGTGATGCCCTACCCGGAGAATGGCAAAAAGACCTTGCCTACCGATTATTCGGCCCGTTTCGCCATCAGGAAGGCAGGTTGATTTTTTAGGGCTAAAATATTGATGTTCAATAACTTAAAGCGGCCTGCGTCAAACACCTCGTTGGCGCAGGCCGCTTTTTTTAGTGGTCAAAACTCACTATCCTCGTCAGCTTCCAAGCCCCATCCTTTTTCTGCCAGATGTGCACGAACTTAAAAGTGCCACAGTCCAGTGCCCCGTTTTCCCAATGGCAAAACCGGTGCGATGCCGACTGGATGGCCCCGTAGCCCGGCACGGGATAGACTTCCATGCTTTCCCGAACCAGCTCACGGGTGGGGGCATTGGCATTTTGAGCCATCGAGCCGAGCAGTTCCAAGTTCCTGTCGTAGCCCGTTAGTCCGGTTTTGTCGTGGTAAAACTCCAGGTCTTTGTCGAAGATTTCG
>JALOMF010000108.1 GCA_025455635.1 Saprospiraceae bacterium
GGCAAGAGCGCACAGATTCCGCTCTTCACTTGGCTGCCCGATGCGATGGCTGCCCCGACGCCCGTTTCCGCCCTTATCCATGCTGCCACGATGGTGACAGCAGGTGTTTACCTTGTCGCCCGCACAAGTGCCTTGTTTGAAATGACGCCTGATATTTCGATGCTCGTCACCATTATTGGCACCTCAACGGCGATTCTCGGCGCTGCCATCGGCCTTTTGCAGACAGACATCAAGAAAGTATTGGCCTACTCAACGGTAAGCCAACTCGGCTTGATGTTCATGGCACTTGGCTTGGGTGCTTACACGGCGGCCATTTTCCATGTCGTCACCCATGCATTTTTCAAGGCACTCTTGTTCCTTGGCAGCGGTAGCGTCATCCACGCCATGAGCGGCGAGCAGGACATCCGCAAAATGGGCGGGCTTCGCAAACATTTGCCCATCACCTACAAGACCTTTTTGATAGGAACGCTGGCCATATCGGGCATCCCGCCGCTCGCAGGTTTTTTCAGCAAAGACCAAATCCTCGCCTCGGCGATGGAGACTGCCCCGATTTTCTTTGTACTCGGCCTTGGTGTTTCGTTGATGACCGCATTTTACATGTTCCGTCTATTGTTCCTGACCTTTTTTGGTGAGTTCCGTGGGACGGAAGAGCAGAAGCACCACCTTCACGAATCGCCCGCCACGATGACCATCCCGCTCATCATTTTGGCCATCATGTCCATCGTCGGAGGTTGGATTGGCATCCCGCACGGAGTAGCCCATGCAGTGGGCATCCACAAGAGCTTCGATACCTTTATGGAACCTGTGCTCGGCAAATTTGAAATGCACGCCAGCCTTGGCATGGAACTGCTGATAATGGGCGGCACGACCCTGCTCATCCTCGGCTCCATTTATTATGCCTATGTCCTTTTTGTGAAAAACCGGGTGCGACCCGTGATGGATACCGAGGAACTTACTGGGCTTTCCAGCGCCATTGCGGGCAAGTTTTACATTGATGAAATCTATCGCAAATACATTGTACAAGCCAACGACAAGTTCGCAGGGCTGCTCGAAAACACCATCGAGCGGCTGGTGGACGGCACGGTGGATGCGGCTGGCTTGGTCGTTACGGCGGTCAGTGACCAGCTTCGCAAGGTGCAGACCGGGCAGTTGGAACACTACGTCGTCGGGTTTGTGCTGGCGGTGATAGTGATGATTGCGCTTTTGATTTGAGGGGTTGATAAAGGTTGATAATGGTTGATAAGGGTTGATTTTGCCCTGCTTATCAACCCTTACAACCCTTATCAACCCTTATCAACCAAGAATAAATGCTTCTTTTACCTATACTTCTCATTCCACTCGTCACGGCTATCCTTACCTATTTTTCAGGTAAAAATGCCCGTTACGTGGCACTTGGAGGTTCGTTGCTGAGCCTGGCATATACCTTGTTTTTGTTGTACACTTACAACACTTCAGGACAGGAGACCATCACTTTTTCCGTTCCTTGGTTGCCGCAATTGGGCGTCAGTTTCAGCTTGATGATGGACGGTATAAGCCTGATGCTCACCATCTTGTCGTCCATCGTGATGCCAATGGTGATTTATGCTTCCTGGAACCGGGACTACGAAGACCGCCACGTCCTCTATGCCCTGATGATGCTCATGGATGCGGCAATGGCGGGCAGTTTCATTGCAGCCGATGGCTTTTTGTTCTACCTTTTTTGGGAAATTGCGCTCATCCCAATCTACTTTATTTGCCTCAAATGGGGTGGGGAAGGCCGCCAGCGGGTCACCTTGAAGTTCTTCCTCTACACGATGCTGGGCAGCTTGTTCATGCTTTTTGCTTTCATCTATTTGTACCAGCACACGCCCGATAAAACCTTTGCGCTGCAATCGCTTTACGAAGCAGGCCGCAGTCTCCCGGTGATGGAGCAGGGGCTAGTCATGGCGGGCATCTTCCTCGCCTTTGCCATCAAAATGCCCATTTTCCCTTTCCATACTTGGCAGCCCGAGACCTACTACATCGCCCCAACGCCGGGCGCCATGCTCCTCTCTGGCATCATGCTGAAAATGGCGACCTACGGCATCATCCGCTGGCTGATACCCGTGGTGCCGCTGGGCTTAAAGGAGTACGGCATCTGGCTCATTGGACTTTCGGTAGTGAGTATTTTGTACGCCTCGTTCATTTCCATTGTACAAAAAGACTACAAGCGCCTCATCGCCTTTGCTTCCATTGCCCACGTCGGCCTGATTTCGGCGGGCTTGCTGTCGGCCAACGTTCACAGCATCCAAGGCGGCCTCGTCGAAATGCTCAGTCACGGCATCAATTCCGTTGGGCTTTTCTTTGTTTATGACATCATCGTAAGCCGCACGGGCACTGCTGAAATGGACAAGCTTGGCGGTATCCGCTCCATTGACCCACGGCTCGGTTTCATGTTCCTCATCATCGTGCTTGGCGTGGTAGCACTGCCGTTCACGAATGGCTTCGTGGGCGAGTTCCTGCTGATTCTGGGGCTTTTTGAGTATAACCAAGTGCTGGGCGCTTTCGCTGGTTTGAGCATCATTTTGGGGGTGGTTTACATGTTCCGCTCCTTCCAGAAAATGATGCTCGGCGAGGTGAAGGACGAGGCATTGAACTATAAAAAACAAACCAACCAAGAAACCATGCTCCTGCTGCTGGTCTGCGTGCTCATCATTGGTTTTGGGGTCTATCCAAAGCCGATTTTGGCCATTTCGGAGAAATCGGTGGTGGAGTTGTTGCAGGGAATTGCGCAATAACTTTTTGAATAGAAAACAAATTAACGAAAGCATAGGGCGTTGCCCTATGCTAATATATCCCGCCCTTTCAGGGCTATGTAAATAACCTAGTAGCCCTGAAAGGGCGAAATATACCAGCCTTGGGCAACGCCCTAGGTTCAAATATGACAGAGCTAATAATTTTATCGCTAACAGGAGTCGCCGCCCTGGTTTCCGAGTTTTTCAATCTTCGGAAAATGCTGTTGCCGATGGTCATCCTGTCGCTTTTGGCTGTGCTGGGCCTAAACTTCCTGCACATCGGCAGCGAGGAACTGATTTACAACATGGCCAGCCTCGACCGCTTTTCAAGGCCCTTTCTTTCGGTGCTTTGTGTGCTGGGTGTATTGTGGTTTTGGGGCTTCCGGCGCTTTTTCGAGGAGGAAAAAACGACCTCCGATTACTTCGCCCTCACGCTGTTCAGCTTTGCGGGGGCAGCCTGCATGGTGAGCTATACCAATTTGGCTATGTTGTTCTTGGGTGTTGAAATCCTATCCATTCCAGTTTATGTATTGGTGGGCAGCCGCAAGACGGACGTAAAAGGCAATGAAGCCTCGTTCAAGTACCTGCTTTTAGGGGCATTTTCCTCCTGCTTCTTGCTGTTCGGCATCGCCTTGCTTTATGGTGCGACGGGTACTTTCGACTTGGCGGAGCTTCAATCCAAAATCATTAGCTTAACGCCTGATAATCAACTCCTGCTGCAAATCGGCTTCGTGATGACGGTCGCTGCATTTGCCTTCAAGGTAGCTGCTGCGCCCTTTCATTTTTGGGCGCCCGATGTTTATGAAGGTTCGCCAGTACCTGTCACCGCTTACATGGTAACAGTGGTAAAAGTGGCCGCATTTGCCGCTCTATTGAAGTTTTTTCAAGCCTTCGAGGGGGCTATTCCACAAACGGTGGCGTGGGCGATTTATGCCCTTTGCTTCCTCACGCTCATGGTCGCCAATTTCGTGGCTGCTTCGCAACGCAACGTCAAGCGACTGATGGCCTATTCGAGCATCTCGCACACAGGTTTCATGCTCACGGGCATCTTCAGCCAGGGCGAGGGCGCTGAGAATTTGCTCGTTTATTACTCCCTCGTTTACGGCATCGCAAGCCTCACCGCCTTCCGGGTGCTCTGGTACCTCCGCAACGAAGCCGCTGATATTCAGGACTTTAAGGGCTTGATTCATACCAACCAGTTGGCGGCAGTGGCGGTAATTTTGGCCATGCTTTCCATGGCGGGCATCCCGCCATTGGCAGGTTTCATCGCAAAATACCGGGTACTGGCGGCTGCATTGGCTGCCGGGCAGGGTTGGTTGGTGGTGGTGGGCATCTTGGCCTCTTTGCTGGCCATTTACTACTATTTCAAGCTCATCATCGTTATGTTCGAGCCTTCGGAGGCTGCACCGACGAGGCCGTTGAAGATGGCGGATAGGGTGTTCCTTTGGGTTTGTGCGGTGTTGTTGCTAGGATTGACGGTGGTGCCGTTGGTGTGAAACAAGGCTATTTATTCTGCGGACAAAAGTTTATCTTTGGAAAAATTATTGGCAATGACTGAACAGGAATTGATTAAAAAAGACATAACACTGCTGTATGGAATTGCTGAAAAATCAATTTTCAGCATGACGGCCGAAGAGCGAAAAGCTGCCGCCTCAATTGCTTTGCAAAGAGCTAAAGAAGCTGCATTTACTCGTGGATTGCCTATTATTATTCTCGAAAAAGGAAAGGTAATTGCCGAATATGCGAATGGCAATAGATTTGTCAGGGTAAATGGAAAAGATATAGAACCATGGTATGGCTGAACAACCCGTCATATATGTTCTCGCAGGGCCAAATGGGATTGGTAAAACTACTGTCAACCCGTTTTTCATACCCAAGGGGGTACCTTATATCAATGCGGATGACATTGCCCGTCAACTAAAAGAGCGGCTTGGGGATATCAGCGTTCAAGAACTTGCCAATGCACAGGCACTTGAGCTAATGAATGAGTTCATTGCTATAAACGCAGATTTTGCCATTGAAACTAACCTCGCTGACCAAGAAACATGGCTGTTCCTTAAAGGGCTGAAAGCTAGCGGTTATTCTATTCACTTAGATTTTTTCTGTGTTTCTGATGTTGAAACCTGTGTCAACCGTGTGTTCAACAGGGTTTTCCAAGGCGGGCATTTTGTGCAACCGGAAATAGTTAGGTTGAGGTATGAGGCAGCACTCAGATTGCTCAAATTGTTCAAAGAAGTCCCCAATTATTTGATACTTTCAGACAACGCTGCTGACAGCATAATTTGTGCTGAGTTGAAATCAGGCAAACTGGTTTTTAAGCTTGAAAATGCACCTGAATGGGTAGAGGTAGTTCTTGCTGATAAAGTAGATGTTTTAAAAAAAATTGAAAACATCAGCGATGTCAGGGAGAAATACAATTTGATGAAGAAGCGCAAAACTGAATAAAAGGAAATTGGTTGCCGAATACAGATTGCGCAATGCCATTATTTTAATGAAAAAAATGAACAACCTCCTTCCCCTCATCCCCTCCCTCCTCGAAATCACCCGCCATGCCGCCGCCGCCATACTCGAAATCTACAACAGCAATGCGGATTTCGGCGTGGAGGCAAAGTCCGACGACTCCCCGCTGACCCGTGCCGACCGTGCGGCGAACGAGGTCATCTGTCGAGGCTTGGAGGCATTGCCCGTGAAATACCCCATCATTTCTGAAGAAAACAAACTGCTACCCTACGCCGAGCGCCGAAACTGGACCCGCTGCTGGCTGGTTGACCCGCTGGATGGCACGAAGGAGTTCATCAAAAAGAACGGCGACTTCACGGTGAACATCGCCTTGGTGGAAAATGGTGAGGTGGTGGCTGGCGTGGTAGGCATCCCGGCGCAGGATGAACTCTATTGGGCAGTGAAAGGCAGTGGTGCTTTTTGCATAAAAAACCAGGCGGAGCAACCCATTGAAGCGGCAAGTTTTAATCAAAGTGACGATGGCCTAAACATCGTCTGCTCCCGCTCCCACCTTACGCCGGAGACGGAGGCGTTCATTGCGAAGTATAACTCGCCCAAACTGGTATCTCGTGGCAGTGCCTTAAAGTTCCTTTTGTTGGCAAAAGGCGAGGCGCACGTCTATCCACGCATCGCTCCAACGATGGAATGGGACACTGCCGCTGCACAAATCATCCTTGAAGAGGCGGGTGGTTCAGTCGTAGTTTTTGAAACAGGCGAGCCGATGCGGTACAACCGGGAGGATTTGTTGAACCCGTCCTTTGTTGGCTACGGAAATATGAAATAGGGATGAGGGATAAGGAATGAGGGATGATTGGGCATTCGTCATTCCTAATCCCTCATTTCTCATCCCTAAATTATTTTCCTCTAAAATTCGCCTTCCTTTTCTCCAGAAACGCCGAAGCCCCCTCCTTGAAATCCTCTGTCCCTGCCGTTTCGCCGAAGGCGTTCGATTCAAAATCAAAGCCCGCTTGGCCGCCAACTTCGAAGAAAGCGTTTACCGCAGCAATGGTTTTTTGCACCGCAACTGGCCCTTTCGTGGCGATTTTCTCAATGATTTCCTTGGCCTTGGCAACTTCCTCACCTGCTGGCACGACATGGTTTACCAAGCCAAGCCGCAAGGCTTCTTCCGCTCCAATCATATCGGCAGTGAGCAGCAGTTCCATCGCCTTGGTTTTACCAATCAACTGGATGAGCCGCTGTGAACCGCCATAGCCGGGCAAGATGCCAAGGTTGACCTCTGGCTGCCCGAACTTGGCCTTCTCGCCAGCAATGCGCAGGTGGCAGGCCATTGCCAGTTCGCAGCCGCCGCCGAGGGCAAAGCCGTTCACTGCCGCAATGACGGGCTTGTGGAACCGCTCGATGAGCAAGAAAATATCCTGGCCCCGCTTCGAGAGTTGCGCAGCAGATACCACGTCCAATTGCAAAAACTCGGAAATGTCCGCCCCGGCTACGAACGATTTTTCGCCCGCCCCGGTGATGATGACACCCTTGATGTCATTGCGGTGCGCCAGGTCATCGCCAAACACTTGTTTCAAATCGGAGAATGTCCCAGTGTTCAGCGCATTCAGTGCCTGCGGGCGGTTGATGGTTACGGTGATGATGCCGTTTTCTTCCGTTAAGATTAGGTTTTCGTATTGCATAATTTCCAATTTCAATTTTAAGATTCCAAGTTCCCCCTTTCAACCTATTCGACTAGTTCAACCAATGCCCCCATGTCCCCCAAGAACCACCAACCGGTACGACCAAAGCCCCTGCTTCCAACCTCGGTACTGGGCAAAGCCTGTTTTATAGTGGATTTTGGAAAAATAAGTGGCATTGTGAAACAGGTTGTACCACTTCGTGCCAATCATGCCAGCCAGGGCAAACCACCAGTATTTTAGGATGGATTTGCGAACTTGGGGCGTGACATTCACCTCATTTGCGAGCGCAAGATTATGGCTTTTCGCCAAATTGGTCAGCTCCGCCAAGTTCAGCACGTCGCTCATGGCCCAGCCGTTCAGCATGGTTTGCATCACGGGCGTTTCCGAGATTTTCCAGTTGCCTTCCTTGAACACATCGGCGATGAGTATCCGGCCATTTGGTTTGAGTATGCGCTGCATCTCCTTGAAAAACAGCGACTTATCCGTGGCGGTCTGCATGGATTCGATGGCCCAGACTACATCGAAATGGTTGTCGGGGAAACGGGTCTTTGTGTAGTCCATCCGCTCAAAACGGGCTAGGTGCTGCACCCTATTTTGCGAAGCGAAACCCGAAGCCGTGCGAACCTGCCGCTCGCTCAGGGTGATGCCCGTCACGTCGCAGCCAAAGTTTTTTGCCAAAAATATGGCAGAGCCGCCCACGCCGCAGCCAGCGTCCAGCACTTTGTCCGCAGCCGTGATTTTGCCCAAAACAGCAAGTTGGCGATTGGTGTTGACGATGGCTTCTGCCAGTGTTTTGGTGCTGTTGTCCCAAATGCCGTAGTGCAGCCCCATGCTCTGCTCCATCTTCCAAAACTGGCGGTAGTGCGTTTCGGTATGGTCGTAATAATTGGTGACGTCCTCGTTGGTGAAAGTTTGCATGCTGATGCAATGGTGATGAAAAGTAATGAATGACGTAGCGGCCAGTTCCCTGAACATCATTCAAGATTTTTCAGCATCATTTTTTAAAATTGGTGGAAATAGTGAAGTGGGTATTCCCTGCGCCGAGGTGCTGTACTGCCCGGCCAAAATCCACTCGGAACCATTTTACCTTGAAGCCGAAGCCGAAGGCGAACCCGGAGAGGCTGCGCAGGTTGCGAATCTCGGTTTCCTTGCGGAGCAAGTGATTGTAACCGAGCCGAAGGCGGAAATTCTCTTTTTTACCGAGCAAAAACTCGCCGCTGAAGACGAAATGCCTGCCGAGGTTATCGAGGAAGGGCCGCTCGGTCTCCGTGTTTTCTTCCCCGAAAAAAAAGGTGTCTTCTTCGGAATCAGGGTCGTCGTAGCGGATGTTCCAGCGGTTGAGGTAGCGGTAGATGGCGGTCATGCGGAAGGGCAGGTGCCTGAGCCGTTTCGAGATGCCGATTTGGGCCTCGTAGGGTAGGGGTTCCCGGTTTTCGTCGGTGTAGGTGTCGAGTTGTGCGCCTATGTTTTTGAAGACAAGGGCGATGTTGAGCTGCTTCGAGGTATCGTGGAAAATGGCCGCCAAATCAGTGGCTAGTCCATTGGCCGTGTAGTTTTCGAGCTGCGAAGTGATGAACCGGAGGTTGGCACCAACGGTCACCCGCTCGTAGAGTTTTCGGGCAGCACCGACGGTGAAGGCGTATTCCGCAGCCTTGAAATCGCCAGTGATATTGCCCAACTGGTCGGTCGCCTGAAAATCGCCGTAACTGAGGTACTGGATGCCCCCGTGCAGCGTAAAGTTCGCCTTCGGCAAATGGTGGGCATAGCTGGCGTAGCCGCTTCCGATGTCGGAGACCATGAAATTGTGGTTGAAGCTGGCCTGGCCGTGCATGAGCGGGTTGAGCGAGGCGGGGTTGGAGAGCGCCAAGTTCACGTCGTCGTCCTGTACGGTGATTTGGTGGCCGCCCAGCGCTGTGATTCTGGCCGAGGCGGGGAGCCCGAGGAACTCGAAACTGCTGTTTCCACCAACGATTTGGGCTTGAAGTGCAGTGGTCAAGCCTGTGAAAATCAGCAAGTTAGTCAACGTTTTTTTCATCAAATATCATTTTTGCAAACGGGGCTTGCGCTCGATTAATCCATCGAAATCAAGCCCAATTTTCATTCTTCAATCCCGGTGCTTTTCCTTTTCAGCTCCGCAAAATGCTTCAAGCGGGCCGTGTCAACGGGCACGTCGCCAGCGGTTTTGCTCCAGGCCGTGGCACAATTGCCGAACTCGCAGTGCTTGCGCTCCACCAGTTCGCCGGTTTCATCGTAGATTTTCAGCTCGCCCTGCTCGTTGTCGCCATCGAGGTAGATGCCCTCGGCCTTCAATTTCCCGTTCGGGTAAAACTCCTTGAAGGGGCCATTTTCGAGGTTTGCCATGAAGGCGACTTCTTCCACCAAAGCGCCCGACCCGTCCCATTTTTTCCAAACCCCCGACATTTCGTTGTTCAGGTATTGACCTTCGTTGGTGAGCTTGCCCTGCTCGTTGTACTTTTGGTATTTGCCCTCAAACATGCCGTTGGCGTGGTTTGTCACGCTTTCCAACTGGCCGTTTTCATAAAAAAGCTTGCGCTCGCCGTGCAGGCTGTCATTAATGTAGAAGCTTTCCTCCAGTTTTTGGCCATTCGGATAAAATGCGAGGTAGGCACCTTCCTTTTTTTTCGTCTGCTTGTTGAGGGAGTATTGCTCCTTTATTTTGCCGTTTTCGTCTTTGACTTCGATGGATTCCATATCGCTGCAAGCAGCCAAGAAAATAATTGCGAAGCTGAAAATCAGGGTAAAACGCATGGATGCTAGGTTTTGAAGATTGAACGATTAGAAGTGATGGACAGTATGGATTCGTTGAAACTTTAAGCAACAGTAGCTTCTAGGGGCACTGATTGGCAACGAATCGGGTTTTCAAACGGCAAATAAACGACTTTTGAACGGCTATAAATTAGCATCAAGCCAACAACAAATTTGAAATAGTGCAAGAGAATGAGAATGCTGCCGTAAATTTGCGCTTTGTGAAAGGAATAGCCCTCAGAAAATTGTGTCCAAAATGTCCTGACCATTTTTTAACAAACTACAACCAAATTGTTTAACCATGTTTGATTCATCCAATTCCTTGCTGGATAACCAGCCGAACACCCCGCACGAAGAACTGAAAAAATGGGTCAGTGACATGGCCCATCACTTCCAGCCTGACCA
>JALOMF010000109.1 GCA_025455635.1 Saprospiraceae bacterium
TCACGATGGAATCGCCCACCGTTTTCAACAGCAGCTCCACGCAATGGATGCTGTCGCAGCCGCCTGCCACCGTGAAGGTATCGCAGTAAACCCCCGCCTCGCTCACCACCTGTCCATTAATCACCGTCGTCTCCCCTTCGCAAATTTCGATGGCCGGGCCATTGGTCAGAATCTCCTCGTTGACCACCGTCACCGTCACGCTGCCCGTGGCCGTGCAGCCATCGGCGGAAGTGGCGCTGGCGGTATAAGTCGTTGTAGTTGAGGGGCTTACGGACAGCATAGTACAGGTCGGCGGGTTCAAGCAATTGCCGTCAGGCGACCAAACCAGCGTGGCTGGCCCGTTGGTCGTGACCGTGAGCGTAGCCGTGCTTCCCGTGCAAATCGTCAGGTCGGCGGGCATGGTCAGCAGCAGCGAATCGGCAAAGCTCACCGTCACGGCATCGGAGGCGCTGCACCCATTTTCATCCAAAACCAACACAGAAAACGTGGTCGTCTCCGTCACCAGCACCAATGGATTGAACACCGTTGGGTCGCTGAGGGTGGGTTGGCCGCCCAAGGTCTGCGGCGACCAGAGGTAATCCCAGTCAGGGTCGAAAGTGACGCTCAACTGCGCCAATTCGCCGGGGCAAAACGCCCCATCCGACATCGCCTCCACCACGGGCTGCGGTGCCACTGTCACCGTCGCCATGTCCGTGCCCATGCAGCCAACGGCGTCCGTCACCGTGACGGAGTAGGTGCTGGTGGACAAGGGCGTCACCACCTGAATCTGTTGGTTGGGCTGCGCAATGCCGGGGCCTTGCCAATTGAACACCACGCCGTCGGTGGCGGCGAGGTTGGCGCTCTCACATTGAGGAGGTTGTTTATTTCACAAAAACCATTGCTCTGGCTGAGGGAAAATGCATAGGTCTCGGCCACGATGCCGTCGTTTTCACAGCTAAAAACCGTCATGGCCGCTTGGTCGTCGGCGAGGCAGTCGTCGGGCGACCACTGGTAGTCGAAGCCGGGCTGTGCCGCCACGCCGATGGTCTGGCTGGCCCCGGAACAGAGCGTCCAGGCCAAGCCCGTCTCGTACTCGATGGGCGAAGTGACCAGCGCCACGTCGCCGGAGCAGGCGCATTGTTGCGAAGCGTCAATGACGGCCACGAGCTGGCACAGGTTCAGCCCGCCGCCCAGCAGGGCTGGCACGGTGACGGTCACGGTCTGTCCGGCAGCGATGGGGCTGTTGTAGCTTTCGGTGAAAACAAGCTGGTCGCCATCGCCGTCCCCGTCGGTGTCCACGTAAAAATCGAGGAGGGTAGGCGGCTGGCTGGCAGCGCCGTTGTTGGTCATGTCCACGCTGAAGGTGACGTCGAGGGCCGAGCCCACGCTGGTGGCACTGACGCTGAAATTGGAGAGGTCGTAGGCGGGCTGCTGCGGCTCGAAGGGCAGGATGAGCGACCCCGTGCTGACCTTCGTGCTGCAAACCTCGCCCGTGGCCACGCAAAGCGCCTGCGTCTCGGCGGCGGTACGGAAGAGCAGCACGCCCTCCTCGCAGCCCAGCCCATTCCAGCCCTGCGTTGCAAAGCGGAAACAAAGGATTTGGTTGGGCAGCACCCCGGCGGGCAATTGCCAAGTGATTTGGCTGCCGTCCACGGTGGGGGCGCAGTTGAAGGCGGTCGGGCATTGGTTTTCACAAGAGCCTGGCTGGTAGCTGATGCCCGGCGGCAGGGTGACGATGAGGCAAGCGCCGGGCGGCAATGCAGCGCTAGACATGAGCGACACCTCGTAGCTGCGGGCGTCGGCGCAGCTAAGGCCCACCACGGGGTTCACGCTGATGCTGGTGGTGTAGGGGGCCGACACGCCCTCGATGCAGATGGGGTCGCCCGGCTTCGCAATGGTGTTGCTGGGCAGGCCGCAGTTGAGTTCGGCGGCGGCGATGAAGAGCGAGTAGGCATCGGCCACGAAGTCGCAGGTCGTTTCACCCAAAAACTGCAGTGTCAAGGAGTTGCGGGGAGCGTCGGCCACGCCGGGCAGCCCATTGGCGATGCTGTCGAAGAGCATGGAGAGGTTCCATTCCACGATGCCCGTGCTTACTGCCGTCGGGTCGGCGATGGGGTAAAACTGCCCGCTGCCCGTTGGGTATTCCACTTCGCAAGAACCGGGCAGCACACTCATGCCCGGTGGCAAAAAGGCGTTTACTGACAACTGATAGACCGTGCCGAATTGCGCATTGAAGACCTCGATACGGTGATAGGGCACGGTGTCGCAGAGCTGGCTGCAACCCGTCGGGCTGGTCACGAGCATGTCAATCTCGCCGGGGGGCGACTCGATGAACAGGGGCTGCACCTGCTCGTAGCAGGGGGCTTGCACGGTGCTTTGCATGGGGTCGCAGTTCCAGCCGTAGTGGATTTGCAGGGCTTCCCGCTCGCAGGAGTTGTTGGTGCCGACGAGGCGGTAGGGGAATCCCGTGGGGTTCACGGGCAGGTCGCCGAGTTGCCAGAGGCCGTTGACGAGTGGCACGGGCTGCCCCGTGGTCTGGTTGATGAGTTGGAAATCGGTGACGAGGCCGGACTGCGAGCTGATGTACATCCAGGTATTGGGCGCTGGCCCGCTGTTGAGGCTACTCACGATGGTCGGGGTGTTTTTCAGCATAAAATCAAAGCCCAACTGGTTGGTATAGCTCACGAGGTCGAAGAGCGGGGCCGAGATGCTGAGGTTGGCGATGAGCGGCCGCAGCGAATTGGCTGTCACGCTGACGGTTTCGGGGTCGTCCTCTTCCGGCAGGCCCGGTTCCCAGTCGAGCAGGGTGTTGTAGGTCATGGGGAGGGAGAGCTTGTTGGTGCAGTCGTTTTTGAAGCGGAAATTGAGGTTGGCGGAAAAGCCTTCCTCCAGGGGCGGCGTCTGCAAGTTCGTCAGGTCGTGGAGGTAGCCGCCGTCTTGGAAATTGGGCGGGAAAAACACCTGCGTGGCCACGTTGGCACCGTTCTGCTGGCGGATATTGATGAGGCGGGTGGTGCAAAGCTCCACGCTGGGCGGCAATTCGAGCAGCAGCTCGTCCACCGAGAGCAGGGGGCGGTACTCGAAGGGGAAGAAATTGCCTTGGTGCAAATCAATTCGGAAGCCCATCGCCTGGTTGAACTCAGAGGTGTCGCAGGGGGGCAGGCCGAAAGTGGCCGCCGTGAGCGTGTACTGGTAGTAGGTCAGCTCCAGTTCTTCCGCTTCGCAAAAACAATTGATAATGGTGTAATCCTCGGCGTTTTCATCATAAAGCCGCACGGCGGGCGAGGCGAAGATATTGCCAAAGAGCGGGTCGGTGTCGTTGGAGCCGCCGCCCGATTCAAAGGCTGGGTTGAGGTTGATGCGGTAATTGCCAACGAACTCCAGCGAATCGCCCTGCCCGAAGGCGAAGCCCGCAGGCAGGCAGCCACCGTCCAGTGCGTCAAGGTCGTAGGTGAAACGGATGAACATGCTGTTGGTAAACGCCGGGTCGGGGCATTCGTACCATTGCCCGGCGCTGCTGTCGTAGATGCGCAGCAGCGAGCCAGCCGGCTTGAAGCCATCGGGCGTGAGCAAGGTGGTGCGGGTGGCCGGGGCCATGCGGGTACCGGGGAAGAAGCTCAGTTCCAATTCGCCGAAGGGCAGGCTGGCGCCTTCCACGTCCATCTCCACCACGCCCCGGACGGTGGCCTGCACGGTGTCGCCGGGCATGAAGCGCTGCCGGGCGACGAGGCTCAGGTTGGGCAGGCCCGTGGCGGCGTCGGCGAATTGGTTGTTGTCGTTGTCGGGCAGGCCATAGTTTTTGCGAAGCGCCGAAAACTCATAGCGCAGGTAGCCGGGAGGCTGGTCGAGGCAGATGGAATCCACGGCACAGTCGTAGCCAAAGACCAGCGAGGTGCAGGACTGGAGGTTGCAGACGCTGGGATAGTCGCTGCATTTGATGAGCGAAGTCACCACGTCCGCAAAATAAACGGGCGGTGGGTCAGCTTGGCAAGGCGTTGCGCAGCTAGTCTCCAGCACCTCGTCGCAGACGGGCACGTTGCCGCAAGCCGTGTCGCAGTGGAAGACGAAATCAAAGCTCATCAGGGCCGTGTCAGCAGGGAGGGGCAGGTTGTACACCGCCGTCACGAGGGTTAAGGAGTCGTTGTCCACCACGTCAATGCTGGCGGGGGCTTGCCCGGCGAGCAGCATTTGATTGCTCGGCACCCATTCCATGCCGCAGGGCAGTTCCATGTCAATGCTGAGGCTGCCATTGAGCAAATCGAGGCTGTCGTAGCTGACTTGGTAGAAGGTGGTGCGGGTCTCACCATCCATGACCACGGGGCCGTTCTCGACGTTGACAAAAGTGCTGAGTCGCACGCCCTGCTCCGAAACACTGATGTAGGAAAGTTCTTGGGTGAAAATATCGGGCGGGCAATCCTTGAAATAGCTGTAGCGGTAGCGCCATTCGGTGCCCGGCTGTGCGCAGCCCGTGGAGCAGTAGTAGTTGTCCCAAAACACGGTGACAGACTGACCGGGGGTGAGGTTGAAGCCCGAGGCGACAAACTGCACGGTCACGACAGCGGGCATGTCGCAATAAGGCTCTACGCTGACATTGCCGCTGGGCAGCAAATTGAATGGAATGTCCACGCCGCCGCTGACCACCCGTACCGAGGCAGGGTCAATGAGCGCTTGGGGGTTCTGGCCGGGCGATTGCACGTCGAAGCTGATGTTGACGGCGTTTCCGTCGCCAACGTTGGTGATTTTCATGCCCTGCTGCACGGCGTTGGGGCCGCAAAAACATTCCGGCACATTAATGATGGGTTCCCAGGTCAGCACCGGCGCTTTTTCGTACTGCTCGAAGGCGATGACGGCGGTCACGTTTTCTTCTTGGCAAATATCGCCGCCGCAGCCCCAGCCCACTTTGATGGTGGAAAGGCAGGAGGATTCGTCCACGCCGCAGCTCAGTATGCTGATGTCCTCGGTGATGACGATGGTCTCGTTGAGCTCAAAAAGCCCGTCGCCGTCGCCGATGCTGGCGAAGTCGGCAGGCCCCAATTGCGAAGCGAAACTGCCAAGGGGCGCTGGCTGCGCTGTGCCCTGCTGCGAGCTGATGGCGATGCCCGGCTGGTGCGTGTCGGTGAACAGGAAGCTGGACAGGGCGCCGGGCCGGGTGTTGCGCACGGTGATTTTGCGCTGCAAGACCTCGCCCCTGCTGCCGGACATGACCGTGGCGCTGACGTTGGTGATGAGCAGCAGCGCCCGGTCTATGACGTAGGGATTGGTGGTGACGGTGCTGCTACCGCCGTTCAAGGAGAGGGTGATATTGTTGATAAACACCTCGGCGTTGTCAATGCAGGCAGCGGTGACGCAATTGGCGCTGGCGTTGATGCTGAAGGTCAGTGAACTGCCCGCCGCTATTGTTGGCAGCGCAAATTGCGGAGCGGAAAGGTTGCTGATATTCCCCTCGGTGGCTGGCGACGTGACCGACCCGGCCACATACGCCACGCCGCAGGCTGTGCCTTGGGTGGTGGTGAAATTGACGGTGACGGTAGCACCGTTCAGGCTGCTGCCCGTGGGGTTCTGCACCGTGAAGCAGAAACTGGCCTCGCCACAGGCAAAAAAATCGGTCGGGGGTTGGTAGGTGATGGACTGGGCGAAGGCTATCGCTGGGAGCAATGCGAGGAATATGCCTAGGGATAATCGGTTGGAGCGGTGCATGTGGTGTTGGTGATTGCGTTAAAAAATTGCCGCAATATAGCGGAAACGCCCAAGACCACCGCCTCAGCGCACCACACTGGCCTTTTTGTAAAGAATTTGTCCATCCGGGAGTTTTATGGAAAAATAGTAGATGCCCGTCCGCAAATGGGCAACCTGCAAGGCCAAGCTCCCATCGTCCTCGCTCAAGTAGCTCCCAAGCAGCCTGCCCGTGGCGTCATGTACGGAAACCTCGAACCGCCCCGTGCTGCCTATCACTGTTATATTGACCACCTCGCTAGCAGGGTTGGGATAGACACTGACCTGCCCTTGTGCCACAGGCGGCACTTCTTCTGTGCTGCTCACCAGCCCGCAGTACAGGGTGTCTATGCAGCCGTCGTTGGTGGTCTTGATGAGCCAGATGTAGCTGCTGTTGTCTTCCACTTTGGTCACAAAGCCTCCTGCTACGATGCTGCCGGAGGAGAGGACGCCGACGCCGCCTAGCCTATGGCGATTTGAGTAGTGCACTGGCATAACATCTGACGTATCGAGCCTGCTCCAGATGCTGTCACCTTCTGGGGAGAACTTCATGAGCCAGCCACGGCCATAAGTGGGGCCGTTATCTATAGACTCGGTGGAGGTACGCCCCGCTGCAATATAGTTTCCGTCTATGGTCTCGGCAAAATTATAGAACATGATTTCACTGGTTGCATCTACCAGCTTCCCATAACTATTTATTGCTATGGGATTATAATTGATGTCTAACTTAGCAATGGTCGATTTCAATAATGCAATTCCGCTATTCGTGTATTCCTTAACGGCAAGTCCGTATGTAAGGATTCCATCTTCCTGTATCGCTATAATATCCCTGATATATCCGATGTCAGTCTCAGTTTCTGAATCCCATTGGTAAAGGGTTTGGCCATTTGCATTTATCGTTACCAAGGAAAAATAGCCTATCTGAAAACCCAAACTATGCCCAACAGCAACCATGAACGTTGTGTCATCTATGACTGCAACATCAAGCACCGAATCATCTTTTCCCAAGTTCCCGAAGTATTTCACCCAAACAGTTTCACCTTCATGATCTACTTTTCTAACATATCCATCCGAATCGTTGTTGTTCCAAGCCATCATTCCGAAGAGGAGATATCCATCCTCAATTGGCGTAAAATCACTCAATTGGTAGTCGTACCCTGTTGTGTCGTCATAAATTTTAATGAAATCAATATTGAATTCATGGTCGGTTTTCAACAGTACCGGATACTCAAATATAAAAGGTGTAATGCTCATTATATAACCATTGTCGGGGGTAGGTTGGAAATTGCCATAGCGCATCTCAATGGGTAATTGCCCAACCAACTCGTCAACTATCAACTTGCTCTGAAGGAGGTTGCCATTTGAATCGAATTTCATCAGAACAATCCCATTGCCCCAAGTTGCCGTGTCAACTGGTGCAACCCCCAAAGCCACAATAGTGTCATTTTCTACGAACAATTTGTAAAGTTTAGTATTGGGCACTTCATCAATGGTCAGGCGTTTGTTTAAGCCTGGTGGTTGTGAATGCAGTTGATTAAAAACAAAACTTATAATTAGGAGTGGGAAAAGAAGTCTCATACATAAAACATTAAACAGGAAAGGGCACAACTTGTCGCCGTACCCTTTCCTGAGAATTAAAAATTATTTGCAAACAATCAATTTTCTTCTGACTGGTTCTTGCTTCTCTACCAAACGGATTTCAATCAAGTAAAAGCCAGATGGAAGTCCATTAATGTCTATTGTGGGTTTGCTTTCAGCAACCTTATAATGTTCGACCATCCTCAGATTACCCTGCATGTCGAACAGTATCACATCAAAGCCGTTTTCTGGTTGGTTCTCAAATATAACGGTTATACTGTTTTGTGCGGGGTTCGGATATAAAACAATGTCATCCCCATTAGAATTGTTTTTTTGTTTTTGATAAGATGGGGCATTTCGAACTGTTGTTCTTTGTGGCGTAACACAATCCTGTACAGTTTCGATGCCATTCCACCTCATAATTGATTTGGCCAGAAAGCCCGGTTCGGAGCACCAACTTCTCCAAAACTTGAGGGAATCAAGAATGCCCGTGTCTAAATCGGACAAAGATTCTTCTTCCTCAATCGTGGGACGCAGCAGGTCATAGACCACGCCCAGTTCCTCAAATTCCCCAAGGTCTTCACCCGCCAAATCATACTTGTTGGGCAATTCGTTTTGAAGTTCTTCAAAGGCTTTGAGGTCGCCAGTGAAAAAATAATGGTTGAGGCGCTCCAAGTCGCCAGCGTAGGTTTCCGAGCGTTCGAGCCATGCCATGATTGAATCGGATTGGATGGCTGCCCCGCTGGTATCTTGTGCAAAAGCCTGTGCCACAAAACTGGCATTGAATTCCATCAATCGCTTCAAATTTGCGATGGAGTCTTTTTCGGCCTGAATGGCTGCGGGGTTGGTCATCGTTGCCAAAGCTGCCTTCCTGGTGTCCCTTTCTTGTCGCTTTTCATAATAATCCGTTTTCTTCAGCAATACCTCGGATTCAGTAGGGGGGCATGGGTTGCATGGGGTCGGGGCGGCAGTACAAGTAGAATTTGGTTTCGTTCTGATTACGCCCAATACACCACTTGACACTGCACCGCTATAGCCAAAGTATTCCGGATTGGAGGTGGATTGTGGGCCTAAATAAAAATACTGAACCGCACTACCAGCGTTGTTGAAACTGCCTTCTTGGGGGATTCCTGAAAACAGGTTACCTGCGGCTATAGGCCCTCCTGTATTAGGGTCAATTCCGCTTTGCTGCGTTCGAACAGAACCCGTCACCAAATAATCATCAAAACTAGTAGCGTGCGTATTACAGACGTAGGTCATTCCTCCTTCATCGCCACCATTATTCCCCTCTGCCAAGTTCCCCACCTCCAAGTTAGCATAGTCATTATCAAAAATTCTGTTGCCGATGCCACCCTGCGTACCATTTATGACAACGCCGCGTGTCTTGTCGGTAGAGAGGCCCGTGAAGGTGTTCTTGGAGAACTTGAAGCCAGCGGTATTGCCGGAGAGCAGCACGCCCACGCTAGGCTCGGTGGTGCAACCAGCGGGTGTCGCTATCTGGAAATCGTTTCCGGTAATGGCAAAATTACTAATCTTGTTGGTCTCTATGCCCGTGTAGCAGCGGACGAAGTCGTTGGAGTTGGCCTGGAACGAGCCGTAGAGCGACTGGTCAACGACGATGCCCTTGGCTAGGTTCTCGAACGAGTTCCCGGTGGCTATCACGCTGGTGGCCTTGGCGTTGATGCCGATGGCTTTGGCCGAAGCCCCGCAGACCGACCTATTGTCCTTGAAGAAAGAAGACTTTACACTAAGCCCTGTAACTTTGAACGCATCAATGAAAATGGGCTGCTGTCCGCTACCGCCCAAGTAATTGCCGTCCAAGATGAAGTCGGCGGGGAAAATCTGCGAGCCTGTATTAAAGCTGGCCGGGTTGGCCTCGAACTTGACGGAAATGGTGCAATTGATGAACGTGCCCTTGCAAGGGAACAGCAGGCCGCCCGACGTCAACTGCTGCCCAGTCCCACCGACCGAGCCAAGCCGAACACCGACCCTAGCGTGTTCAATCACGCCGTCATCGTATATGCTCACTTGCCCGCCTTGGCCACCAGTGTTGGCCAATGCCCCCAGCGGGTTGCCTTCCACCACGCTGCCTTCCCACATTTGGTCGTCGCATGCGCTTGTAATTTTAGCGTAGATTTTGAGCCTAGCACCGGGCTTTACGGTGATTTTGGCACCGGGCATCATGAAGAGCGGCTGGTCGATGATGTGGATGCCGGATTCGATTACTAGGTCGCCCGAAACATTGGGTATGGGGTCACCCGAACCGATATATACTGGTAGTTGAATACTTTGGATATAAGGGTGGTTTTTGAGGTGGTGACGCATTCGGGCACCTTGACCTAAAGTAAACCTGTCCGTGCAATGCCTTGGTGAAACGTAAGCCATATAGTTCCGATAGACGTTCTCAGTGATAAGTGGGTCATTAAGTGGAAGTGTGATTTCATCGCAACCGGGAGTTAAAGTTATTGAAATAGTTGGGTTAAAATCGGTATCACAAACAAGGTCACATTCTAAATTGCAATTATTGCTTGGGTTGGCACAGGAAATAGGAGTTGAACCGGTGCCCCCATTAGTGAACCCGAAACTATGCAGCAGCCCTAAGCAATGGCCAACTTCATGCATCATTATCGCTTCAATAGAGGAAGGGCCATAAACCCGACAATACTTACCGGGTATGCTTTCTTCCAGTCCACTATCTGTGCCGGAAGGGGAGCCTGCATCATAGATTGTAAGCGCGTCGTTCTTGCGATTTTCAGTATCAGAATTTACAACTTTATAATCATTTTCTGGCGAGTACAAATCACTGCACAAATCACTCAAATTGTACCTTATGAAATAAATATTGTGTTCGTTGAATGCATCATTCAGGTTCTCAATCAAAGTTGACGTTCTTTCACTTAAATTGACATTCGTCCAATTGTTAGGGTTTACGTAATTTACAAAAAACCTGACATGAAAACTTTCACCTATTTCTTCGTATGGGCCGTAAGTGTAAGGAAGGAATGGGCCACCGTTCCCGGTTTGGGAAAATAAATAGATTGGGAAAACGCACAAGGCTATAAAAAAACTTGCCACCACTTTAATGGGAACAATGAGTTTCAAAAAGTTTGTTAAAGGTTTCATTGAAAATTAGGTTTTATTGATAAATCGGATTTTTATAATAGCTAATCTAACTTTGAGTACAAGGCAAACATAGCGATTGCAGTCCAGAACATTAAAATATCCTGAAACTTTAACATTTGGCAAGCCAAAACGAATCTTTAGCTGCCGCCAACGGGTGTTTGCCTATGAAAACTCAACGTCAAGTCACGGCAAACAAACAACAAGTCCAGCCAACTTGACAACAAGTCATTGCAAACAAGCATCCGTTTAATAGTGAACCAATGCCTGTTTTGGGGAAACAAACATTCGTGATGAGCGAGATAACAGAAATATCAGCTATGGAATTTTGAAAATATCGGAACAGGTGAAATTGTTTTGACATTATTGTTGCCACCCATACAGCGATGCCTACCCATAGATAGTAAACCATATTTTTCAACTATAAATTCTACTATCATGGGCAAAAAAACCGCTTCCG
>JALOMF010000110.1 GCA_025455635.1 Saprospiraceae bacterium
TGGTCACAGTGACGGTGTAGGTGCCAGCGGGCAGTCCGGTCAGGGTTTGCGAAGCGCCGCCATTTGACCAAACAAAAGTGTAGGGCGCTGTGCCGAAGGTGACGTTGGCCGTCAGGCTGCCGTTGTTGTCGCTGCCGCAAACAAGGTTGCTGCCCGTGATGCTCACGTTGAGCAAGAGCGGCTGTGTGACGGTGGCCGTGGCCGTGGCCGTGCAGCCCTGCGCATTGGTCACGGTGACGGTGTAGCTGCCAGCGCCGAGGTTATTGATGGTTTGCGAAGCGCCGCCATTGCTCCAAGCGTAGGTGAAGGGGCCGCTGCCGCTGGGGTTGGCCGTCACGGCGCCATTGGTTGCTCCGCAATTCGAGGCATTGGTGATGGTGGTGGTCAGGGTAAATGCGGGCGGTGCGGTGAGCGTGGTCGTCGCCGATTTGGTGCAGCCGAGGGCGTCGGTCACGGTCAGCGAGTAGCTGCCAGCGGCCAGGTTTTGGACATTGGCGGCGGTACTGCCCGTGCTCCAAAGGTAGGTGTAGGGCGCTACCCCACCCGACACGCTGGACGTGATGGAACCGTTGGCGTTGTTGCCGCAAACGGGGTGCGTCGGCGTCAGGCTGAGGCTGATATTGCTTTGGTAAACGAGCGTGGTGGACTTGGTGGCCGTGCATCCGAACTTGTCGGTGATGGTGACGGTGTAAGTGCCAGCGACGAGGTTTTGGAGGGTGGCGGTGTTGCCACCGTTGCTCCAGGCGTAGGTGTAGGGCGCCATGCCGCCCACGGGCATGGCCGTGGCAAAGCCCGTGCTGCTGCCGAAGCAGGTAGGCTGCGAGACGGAGATGTTCGCCCCGAAATTGCCGGGCGTGGTGCCGACCGTGGTCGAGGCGGTGGCGGTGCAGCCGTTGTTGGCAGTCACGGTGACGGTGTAGAGGCCGGGCACGAGGCTGTCAATGCTGGCGGTGGTTTCGCCGTTGCTCCAGTCGTAGTCGAACGGCCCAGCGCCGCCCGTGACGGTGGCCGTGGCCGTGCCGCCCAAGCTGCTGCCGCAGGGGTGCGGCACGGTGGTCACTTGTACGCCGAGGGGCGGGCCAATCCATTCGCAGGCCGCATAGCCGCAGCCAGCGTTGTCCATGACGGTGATGCAGTACTCACCGGGCGCTAGGTTGTTGATGGTCGGGGTCAATGCGCCGTTGCCCCACATATACATATAAGGTGGCACGCCCCCGCCCACTTGGGCGGTGATGGAACCCGGCACGGCGCAGGTGTTCACCACGAGGTCGAGGGTGATGACGGGCGGCGAAGTGAGCGTGGCCGAGGCCGTCCCGGTCATGCCGTTGGCGGCGGTCACGGTGACGGTGTAGGTGCCCACGGGCACCATGTTGATGGGGTTGGTGGTCATGCCATTGCTCCAGAGGTAGGTGTAGGGGGCGGTGCCGCCCGTGACGTTGGCCGTGATTTTGCCGGAGCTGAAGCCGCCGCAGGCCGGGCTGATGGGCACGAGCGTGACGTTCAGTTGGGCAGCGATTTGGCCAGCGGCCAGCAGGAAGGCCAGCAAGGGCAGCGCCGTCCTGGCGGCTTTGGTGATGGTGTTCAAAAGGGGCGTAAACCCAGTTTTTGGTACTTCTCTTTTCATGGTTGGATTGAATTTGTTAAAAAAACTCGTGTCGAACACAGTATTGGTTAAGTGCTAAAAATTTTGCAATAGCTTGACCTTCAGCCAGTTGCACTGGCCGTCGGTGTTGATTTTGCTGAATTACTGGAAACTGGTTTAGCCCACTTGCTGGCGCAACGGCCTGCACGTGGATTTAGATGTCCTTACGAAGGGGAAAGGGTTAGTAGAATTACGATTTTGGATTTACGATTTACGATTGGTTAGCTGCTTGATATGCAATTAACTACAATCAAGCAAAAATCTAAATCAATTTCGTAGCCTACGCTAGATGTCTTAAACCAAAAGGTTGGTTGTGGTGGTAGTGTCTTTAACGGCGGTAAAATTACTGCAATTATCAATAGGTAGTTGCTGCGGGGTATAATTCTTAGTAAAAAAAATTACATGTGACTATGGGGCTGGTATTCTGAGGGGTGTTGAGATTTTTTTTTTTGACGCTGAAGGACGCTGATTTTTATGATTGATTATGCCTTGAGGATGCGAATTCGCCTTCGGCGTTTTGTATCCTCAGGGATTTGCCGAAGGCAAACCATTCGTGAAAAATCATAAAAATCAGCGTCTTTCAGCGTCAAAACATGAGGGGTGTTGAGATTTTTTTTGACGCTGAAGGACGCTGATTTTTATGATTGATTATGTCTTGAGGATGTGAATTCGCCTTCGGCGATTTGTATCCTCAGGGATTTGCCGAAGGCAAACCATTCATAAAAAATCATAAAAATCAGCGTCTTTCAGCGTCAAAAACATGCGTCGAAGCGTCCTTCAACACATCTAGTGCCTTGTTCCCAATATCAAGTGCGAGTAATTTCAAGCATCACCCCCGCCAGCCGTTCTTGAAACGCTGGTTTTCACGGGCATGGCGGTATTGCTCGGCCCGTTTTCCGAAGACGAAATTGAAGCTGAGGCCCGCCGAAATCGTATGGTAGGCTGCGTCGTGCTCCGAGATGAGGGGAACGCCGCCGTCGCTGAGGGAGGGGCGCTTGAGGTAGTTGAAGGTGTAGCCCAGTTCCAGCATGGTGTGGTTGAACATGGGGATGGAAAAGCCCGCACCCGCATTGAAGCCCAGGATGGGGTCGTAGGTTTCCTTGATGTCGGCGCCGAGGCTGGTGTCCCAGACCACGTCGGTGTTGTGGAGGCCAGCGCCAGCCCGCAGCACCAGTCCAAAGCGCATGGCCGGGTAGCGGGAAATCTTGGTGCGGACGAAGCCGCCGTAGTAGGTTTCCTGAAAACTGGTGGTGCCGATGATGCCCTCGAACCCGGGATGGGTGAGGTTGGCCCGGTACTCGCCGCCCAACTGAAAATGGTCGGAACCCAGCGCTACCCTACCCCCGTAGCCGAGGTAGCTGGCGTTTTCGGAGTAGGCTTCGAGGCCGTAGCGGGTCTTGTTCCACGTGCCGAAACCCTCCAACATGAACTGCTGGGCAGCCACTAGGCCGCTGTTGAGCAAGATTCCTAAGACGAGGATTTGTCGAAACATAGGGTTGGAACAAGTTCAAAACAAATCAAGGCCAGACACCGGTATGGCTGGCCTTGATTTGTTCTTAGTAGGAAACAAGTAATTTTGCCGGAGGCAATCACATCAACCGCATCGCCTGCACCAAAAAAGTGAGCGGGAACGGAATCATTATCCAAAACCACTGTGGTACGAAAACGAGCATCACGAGGGTGATGACCAAAGTGACGGCGAACAGCATCCAGTATTTTGCGGTAGAAGTATTTTCGGTATTCATTGTACAGTTGAATTTTTGTGCCGCAAAAGTAGAAATGCCCGGCTAATTTGGCAAACTAATTTGACAGCATGTTTCGCAATTTAAAACGGTTATACATAAAGGTGGTTGCGCTGTTCTGGCGTTTTGGCCATGCTTTGGCGATGTTGCCCCTGCGTTTCGTGCGTTTGATGCGGCATTTGGTGCAGGGCTTGAAGTCGCTTTTTCAAAACAAGGGCCGTGTTTCGGGGCACTGGTGGGCCGATTTTGTGCTGCTGCTGCTCGATTTCCTCGGTGTGCCTGCGCTCTACGAGACCCTCATGGATTTTGTGAAATGGAATACCCGGCCGCTCACGCCCTTGGAGCGCAAGCTGGCCAGCTCGGTCTTCGGGGAGGCGCTCCGCCTCGATGCCATCTGCGTGGACGACCGGGCGAGGGTCGGCAGCAAAAAGCGCAACATCGTGTACGTCAGCTTTTTCACCATCAATGCTTGGGGGAAAATACAGCCCGCCACTTTCATCCATGAGCTGGTGCACGTATGGCAGTACCAAGAGATGGGCGCCGCCTACATGTCCCGAGCGTTGCGGGCGCAACGGACGAAGGAGGGCTACAACTACGGCGGCGTGGAGCAGTTGCGGGAAGCCCGGCAGCGTGGGGCCCAGCTAACCGATTTCAACCTGGAGCAGCAGGCCGACATCGTGAGCGATTATTTTGCCATCCGGGAGGGGTACCGGCCCGTTTGGGGCAAGGGCACGAAGGACGACCTGCCCGTTTACCAGTATTTCATGGGGCAAATACGGAACGACCTCGTTGCCTGAAAATTCATTTTCAGAATGGCGGACAGATAGCTTATGTTTGTGGCCGGAAACAAGCCGTGGCAAGTTGATTTGCTCCAATTGATTGTTTTTCAGCAACTTGAATGTATAATTTATTTGAAACGGTCGTCGCATGGTCAAATATTACAGCAGAGAAAATGGACAGCTCAGGGTACTGCTTGAGCACGAGCCTGCTTGCTGGGTAAATATCACGCCGCCATTTACCCCAGAGGAACTGGAGGAAGTGGCACAGCAGTTCGACATCCCGTTCGACTTCCTCACCGACCCACTCGACATTGACGAGCGCCCCCGCTACGAAAAAGACGAGGACAAGCGGCTCATCATCCTCAGCACCCCCATCGTCAACCCCTTTGAGGAGGACATTGACGCCATATTCATCACCATACCGCTGGGCATCATCATCACCCCCGACCATGTGCTGACCATCACCTCGCAGGAGAACCCGGTGCTGAACCTTTTTTTGGAAAACAAGGTGAAAAACTTTGAGCCGGACAATGAGCAACTGTTTGTGCTCCAGATTTTGGAGCAGACCGTTTACCGCTTCCTCAACTGCCTGAAGCAGCTCAACCAAAAGCGCAACTTGATTGAGAAAGAGCTGTACCACAGCAGCCGAAACCAAGAGCTGAAGAACCTCTTGAGCATCGAGAAGAGCTTGGTCTATTTCGTGTCGTCCATCAGCGACAACGAGCTGCTGAAGATGAAGATGAAGCGCACCGATTTCCTGGGCATCGGCAAGGACGAAGAGAAGCTGGAAATCTTCGAGGACGTCATCATTGACAACAACCAGGCCCAGCAGATGGCCAATATGTACACCAATATCCTCAACGGCACGATGGATGCCTACGGGTCCATCATTTCCAACAACCTGAACCTTACCATCAAGCGGCTGACGACCATCACCATCATCTTGATGGTGCCCACGCTGGTGGCCTCGTTCATGGGCATGAACGTTGACCTGCCGTTTGCGGAGCATTCCAACTATTCCTTCTTTTTCATCCTGATACTATCGCTTGGGTTCAGCTTGGTGCTGTCTTGGTATTTCCAGCGCAAAAACCTGTTTTAGCCTGCCCATTTCAATCTTTTGGGTTGAAAAACTCCTTCGGGGTCCTTTCTTCGCATTGATATTCAGCACCTTAAATGTATGGCAATTTATGGTTTGTCATGGATTTGATGACAGAAGGTTTTCCACTTTTTACAAAGTTATCCACATTGTTGTTTCTTGTGGAAAAAAATCATTCCACTGATTATCAACAAGTTGCGCAAGTTATCCACATTGTGTGGAAAAGTCACGCAGTGAAAACGCAATTGAGGCACTACTTTCGTGCTGTAATTTACCGCATACATGAGATATTCACTATCGTCCAATCATACATGACAAATCGTGGGGGGCAAACAGTCAAACGAAGCTTTGACATTCCTTCCTTGTTGGTGAAAAAATTCTTACTGATACTATAGCTGGAAAATAAGGTATTGGCTTTGCACCTGTTCTCAACCCATCGGACAGGTGCAAACCTTTGTCGAACGAAAAAACAGCTTCGAGTTGAGGTAAGGCTACATAACGTCCTAACGTGTAACACTATAATTCAGATTGAATCATGGAAACCTTAGTTTTGAAAAGAAAAGCCCCGGCAAAGAACGGGACAACAGCCAAGCCAAAGACTTACACCTTCAAAGAAGCATTGACCGCAGCCACCGAATACTTCGACGGTGACGAGCTGGCAGCCAATGTTTGGGTGAACAAGTACGCCCTCAAAGATTCCGCAGGCAATATCTACGAGAAAAGCCCCGACGACATGCACCGCCGGATTGCCTCAGAATTGGCGAGGATTGAGCAAAAATACCACAACCCCATTTCCGAAGAAACGCTTTACAGCCTCCTCGACAAGTTCAAGTACATCATCCCGCAGGGCAGCCCCATGTCAGGCATCGGCAACAACCTACAAGTGTCCTCGCTTTCCAACTGCTTCGTCATCGGCAGCGGTGCCGACTCATACGGCGGCATCATCCGGGCCGACGAAGAGCAGGTGCAGTTGATGAAGCGCAGGGGCGGCGTAGGCCACGACCTCTCGCACATCCGCCCAAAAGGCAGTCCCGTGCTGAACAGCGCCCTGTCGTCCACGGGCCTCGTGCCGTTCATGGAGCGCTACTCGAACAGTACCCGTGAGGTGGCACAGGATGGCCGCCGTGGTGCGCTCATGCTTTCCGTTTCCATCAAACACCCTGATGCTGAGGACTTTATTGATGCAAAAATGGAATCAGGCAAAGTGACCGGCGCCAATGTATCGGTGCGAATGGACGACGAGTTCATGCGGTCAGCCATTGCTGGAAAAGAATACAACCAGCAGTTCCCCATCCACAGCGACAACCCGACTTATATCAAAACGGTGGATGCCGCCAAGCTTTGGGACAAACTCATCTACAACGCTTGGAAGTCGGCAGAGCCGGGCATTCTGTTCTGGGACACCATCATCCGGGAGTCGGTGCCCGACTGCTACGCAGACCTCGGCTACCGCACCACTTCCACCAATCCATGTGGTGAAATTCCGCTTTGCCCCTACGACAGCTGCCGATTGTTGGCCATCAACTTGTTCAGCTACGTGGAGCAACCGTTCACCAAATCGGCCAGCTTCAATTTTGCCAAATTTGCCGACCACGTGCAAATGGCACAGCGCATGATGGACGACATCATTGACCTCGAAATCGAGAAGATTGACAAAATCATCGAGAAAATCGAGAACGACCCAGAGGCCGAGGACATCAAGGCAACGGAGCTTCGCCTTTGGCAAAAAATCAAGCGCACCTGCGTGGAAGGCCGCCGTACTGGCGTGGGCATCACTGCCGAGGGCGATATGCTTGCCGCACTGGGCCTGAAATACGGTACCGACGAAGCGCTGAACTTCTCCGTAGAAGTTCATAAAACATTGGCTATCAATGCCTACGGTTCATCGGTGAAAATGGCAAAAGAGCGGGGGGCTTTCAGCATTTACCACGCTGCACGGGAAGCCAAGAACCCATTCATCCTCCGCTTGAAAGAAGCCGACCCGCAGATGTACGAGGACATGGTGAAGTATGGCCGCCGCAACATCGCCCTGCTGACCATCGCCCCCACGGGCACGACCAGCCTCATGTCGCAGACCACTTCGGGCATCGAGCCAGCGTTTTTGATTACCTACAAGCGCAGGCGCAAGGTGAACCCGAACGACAAGGAAGTGAACGTGACTTTTGTGGACGAAGTGGGCGACCACTGGGAGGAGTACAACGTGTTTCACCATAAATTCCTCGACTGGCTCGTGGCCAATGGACACGATGTTACCAAAGTGAAGCACATGCCCACCGAGGAATTGAACAAGCTCGTAGAAGCATCGCCCTACCACAAAGCCACTGCCAACGACGTGGACTGGGTGCAAAAAGTGAAGATGCAGGGCGCCATCCAAAAATGGGTGGACCACAGCATCAGCGTGACGGTGAACGTGCCCCACGATACCTCGGTGGACATGGTGAAAAAAATCTACCAAACTGCTTGGGAAACGGGCTGCAAGGGCTGCACCATCTACCGTGACGGTTCCCGCTCTGGCGTCTTGGTTTCCACCGACGACAAAGGCAAAAAAGAAGACAAGCCTGACAATCATGCACATATCCCAGTGACGGAGGCACCAAAGCGGCCCAAGAAACTGGAAGCCGAGATTGTCCGTTTCCAGAACAACCACGAAAAATGGATGGCATTCGTAGGCCTGCTCGATGGCCAGCCTTACGAGGTGTTCACGGGCCGTGCAGAGGATATTTTCATGCTGCCACCGTATGTTGAAAACGGCTGGGTCATCAAAGAAAAGGACGAAGAGGGCAACAACCGCTACGACTTCCAGTTTGCCGACAAATATGGCTACAAAGTGACGATGGAGGGCCTTTCCCGCTCCTTCGACAAGGAGTACTGGAACTACGCCAAGTTGATTTCAGGTGCGCTCCGCCACGGGATGCCGATTCAGTACGTCATCAGCATGGTATCCGGCCTGAACGTTGACCAAGAGCATATCAATACTTGGAAGACCGGCGTGGTGCGGGCACTCAAGAAATTCGTACCAGACGGAACGCAAGCCTACAAGGAGAGCTGCCCATCTTGCGGCGACAAAGAAGGCCTGATTTATAAAGAAGGCTGCCTGATGTGCAAGAACTGCGGGCACTCGAAGTGTGGGTGAGGAAAATTGTTGGATTGTTGAATTGCTTGATTGTTACCCGTATCACGACAACAATTAAGCAATTTAACAATCAAACAATCAAAGACTTACGTTTTCTCATAGACTGTTTTCGGGTAAGCTGTTGAGGATAGCAGCTTGCCTTTTTTCTTGGCAAAGACCAACTTGTCTCACACATTTTTGGGCAAGAGACCCAATTTTAGAACAAAAAAAAAGGGCGCAAAAAGCGCCCAAGTCAATGCCGCTGGACTAGATGCCCAGCGGCATTTTTGTTTTTTACAATTCTGACCCCAATTGAAAACAATTGGCAGTCACCATTAAGCGGAGGGGTTATCAAACCCCGGGCGCTGGAACTTCGGGGTTTGATAACCCCTCCGCTCGAAGGCGACTGCTTTGGGCCAATTTTGAAATACAATTAATGGCTAATGACTAATCTCATTTCACCACCAATTTCTGGGTAGCAAAGCCCGCTGGAGTCCGCAGCGTTACGAAGTAAATCCCCGATGACAACTGGGCCGCATCGAAATAATGGCGGGTCTCGCCAGCCGTCAATTTACCAGCAAAAATGTTCAAGACCGACCGTCCGTAAATATCCGTCAGCTCAATTTCCGCTTCGCAAACATTGGTGGCTTTTACTGGCACTGCGGTCAAGCTAGACGCCGGGTTCGGGAAGATTGGCTTCATCGCTGCCGAGGTGGGTTCGTTCGTGTTCGACACCAATTGTGAAACGGTGAACTCGTAGTAACCAGCCGGAGCCGCCAGTGGCCTCACCTGCGTTTTAGTGTCGTTCGCAGTAGCAGAGATGTAGTAAAAGACCTTGGAGCCATTGGGTTGGTGCGGAATCATGGCCGTCCATCCGTTACCTGTGCCGCTTGGCTGCATGGGCACCGCCGAGTAGGCTTGCGTGGTATCAATGGTGTAAAAAACCGTGGCAGATTCAATGCCCGTTTTGTGCTGGATATCGGCGTCAACGGTGTAACCGGGAACTAGGTCATTCTCCAGTTCATCGGCGAGGCGCTGGTGTACGATGAGCAGCGGGTTTGCTGCTCCTATTTCCTTGGTGATGCAATGGAGTGCCCCGCTGGCCCCAATCATGTCGTTGCAGTTGATGTTCACGACCTTGTAACCAGGGAAGTTCTCCCGATAGACCCGCATGGCAATCGTATCGTATTCCTGCTCATAAGCCGGAATGATGATGGTTTTGTTGACAAAAACCGAATTGGTGTAGGTGCGATAGTCGCCCATCGGCGGGAAAGTGCCATTGAAATCTGGCGGTTGAACGACCCGCACCACCTTGTAGGGCGTACCGAACGGCGTCATGAAATTGTCGAGGACGTACTGGAGATTGGCCTCGATTTGTGGCCCATCGGAAATGCCAGCAGGGTACTCGCCAACGAGCAGCGTCTCCTCGTCCAGCAAGCGCATGTGCATGTCAATGTGGTGGATGGCGTCGAAAGGCAGCGTTTCCATTTTGATATAACGGTCAATGCCCATGTAGTTCTGCATGATTTGGTCAATGGCCGATTCGGTGTGCGGGCCTGCGCCAAAGGCATTCCCTGGCTCGTTTTCCTCCAAAATCAACTTGGAGGCAAAGGCCGAGCCTAGGCCGTCGGACATGAAATTGCCGCCCGTGTTCACCAATCGGTCGGGGTTGGCGGTGGTGGAATAGATGGGAACCCCGAAATGCAATGCAGCAGCGTTTGGAACAGCATCGTCCTCTGGCCTCGTTATTCGGTTATAGACCCAATCAATGAAATTGAGCGATTCGACGTCGTTTTCATAGACACAATTGGGGCCGTAGTCCCGAATCCAAACGGAGTTATTGGGTTCGACCACGAAGTCAACGTTGCTTAAATTCACACCAGCCGTGGTCAGCGCCAGTTGGGCATTGTTTTTCACGGTTTCGGTGTTGCAGAAAATGACGACCCGAACCTCCTCGGCAGCATGGCGCACGATTTGGGTCAAAATATCGGGGTAAGCCCGCCAAGTGATGGCCAAAGCCTGCAATTCTTCCCACTCGGCCATGTGCCGCACCGGGTAGGGCGGCGGCGCCTCGATGGCCATTGTTGGGGGTGTGCTGACGAAGGTTTGCCATTTCAGGGCAGCCAACTCTTCTTGGGAATAGCCACGTGGCAGCTCGACCTGTTGGGCCAGCAAAGTGGTGGAAAGTAGGAGAAAAACGAGTAGAATTTTTGATTTCATGCGCATTCAATTGATTGGTTCAGGTAGCGAAATTAGCGTTTTGAAGCATTTCATGCTGAAAAACAAAAATGATTGCAGCTTGGATTGCAGAATAATGGCTTCGGTTGGGCAAAACATTGTGTAAAACCCTTTTTGGCCGATTAAACTGGCAACTAAATCAAGGTTCTTGTGTTTGCGAAGCCAAACCAATTTTATGAGCAAAATCAACTTTTTCTGGTTCCGCCGTGACCTCCGTTTGGATGACAATGCCGGGCTTTACCGTGCCCTCAAGGCAGGCTTGCCCGTGCAGCCCATTTTCATTTTTGACAAAAATATCCTCGACGACCTCGAAGACCGCAGTGATGCTAGGGTGACCTTTTTGCACCAGCAAGTCGAAAGGCTAAACCAGGAACTGGCCGCCTTCGGCGCTTCGATTTTGGTGAAACATGGCCGCCCAATTGAGGTTTGGTCTCAACTTGCTTCGCAACAGGGCGTTGGAACCGTTTTCACCAACCACGACTACGAACCGTATGCGTTGGAACGTGACACAGCAGTTTCACAGCTCCTTGAAAAACAAGGGATTGGTTTCGAGACCTTCAAAGACCATGTGATTTTTGAAAAAAGCGAAGTGACGAAGGACGACGGGCTGCCCTACACCGTCTTCACGCCTTACAGCCGGAAATGGTTGTCAAAACTGGCGTCAAAAATATCAAAAATGCCTGCTGCCGATGGCCAAGCAGTGCATGTTTCCTATTACCTGAAGCCCTACCCTACGCTGCAGTACGCCGACCATTTTGCGAAGCAAAACAACCCACCAATTCCAAGCTTGGCGTCCATGGGTTTTCAGCAATCGGAGCTTGTTTTCCCTTCGGAAACCGTCACGCAGGGCATCATCAAAAACTACGACCAGACCCGTGATTTCCCGGCCATCAATGGCACGTCGAGGCTGGGGCTGCACTTTCGTTTCGGTACTATCAGCATCCGGGAGAAGGCGAGGAAGGCACTGGCATTGAACAAAACCTACTTGAATGAACTCATTTGGCGGGACTTCTATGCCATGATACTCGCCAATTTCCAGCATGTGGTCGGCCAACCGTTCCGGGCAGCGTACGCAGACATCCCGTGGCGCAACGACGAACGTGAATTCAAGGCATGGTGCGAGGGCCGCACGGGCTACCCCCTCGTGGACGCCGGGATGCGGGAATTGAACACGACCGGCTACATGCACAACCGGGTGCGCATGGTGGTGGCCAGCTTCCTCACCAAACACCTGCTGATTGACTGGCGCTGGGGCGAAGCCTATTTCGCCAAAAAACTGCTCGACTTTGACCTCGCCAGCAACAACGGCGGCTGGCAGTGGGCCGCTGGTTGCGGAACGGATGCGGCGCCGTATTTCCGCATTTTCAACCCCGATTCGCAACAGGAGAAGTTCGACAAGGACTTGAAATACGTGAAAAAATGGGTACCGGAA
>JALOMF010000111.1 GCA_025455635.1 Saprospiraceae bacterium
CGTGTGGTGGCCCGTGGTGGTGCTGTAGCCGTTCACGAGGTCGTAGCTCATGATGTTCACGTAGTTGAGCAGGGGCATCACCCGCTGCCATTCGATGGATTTTTCCAAAAACGCCGTGAAGCCGCCAGCGGCAAAGCTGAGTTCGTAGCCCCAGCCGAGTTCCTTGCGTAGCCGCTTGACGAGGTCGGTGAAATTGGGACGGTCGGCGGGCTTCCAAGGGTGGCCAGGGTGGCCCTCTATGGCCGGGTACTCCCAGTCGAGGTCGAGGCCGTCGGCTTGGTAGGTTTTTAGCAGCGCCTTCACGGATTTAGCGAAATCCGTGCGCCCTTTTTTCGTCGAGAACACATCGGAGCAGGGCTTGCAGCCGCCCCAGCCGCCGAGCGAGAGATAGACTTTTAGCTTGGGGTTGCGGGCCTTCAACGAAACGAGGTGCCGGATGGTGAGGCTGTCCTGCGGGCTGTCAACGGCCAGTTCGTTGCCTTTCAGGTGGCAAAAACTGTAAATGATATGGCTCAGTTTCTCGACGGGATAGCCGTCAATGGCCTTGTCGTCGCCCGCATAATAGGCGATGATGGCAAAATCGGAGGTTTGTGCGCTCAGGGCTTGCGCCAAGGTTAGTAGGCAAAAAATGCTCGGCAGGATGGCTAGGCGTTTCATTTTAAATTTTTCGTAAAGAAAACTATTTTTGAAACTTCCGAGCAAATCCATTAGGGTTCTTCGAGGAAAAAGCGGCGGGAATTATGGGGTCTGGGAAAATGCTGTAGCTAAAAATCCCCCTACCTCACCTCCCCCAAAAACACCTCCCAACTCTCCTTTTCCTGCCCGCCAAACTGTTTTTTTACCTTTTTCAAAACGACCGACATAGCGGCGGGATATTGCTGGGGCTTACCATTCGGCGTTTTTTCCACCCAATAAAAAACGGTGTCCCACTTGCAGTTCCGTTGGGCGCAGGCACCGGGCGGGTAGCCTTTGAACTCGGCAATGCCAAACTGTGTGCCGCTGGCCGATTTGCCGATTTGCGACAAAAAGCTTTCCAGCGGGAATTGCTTGCCATGCCAGTGTATGCTCACCGATTTATCTGAAAACAGGGCCAGAGCCGCCGCCTTGGATTCCTGACGCAGCGCCTCGTCCATCGCCGGGTCAGCGACGAGGGTGAGCAGGTCGGCGAAGTCCCGCAGCTTTTGCCCGGCCCGCTGGTGGAACGACTGCATCTGGGCTGCCCCCACACTGTTGGCGGACAATTGGTTTTCCCAAGCATTGCGGGAACTCGGCTCCGCTGCCGACTGCCCCGCCAAGCGCAACGCACACAAAACCGCCCCAATGAATAAGCTATTTCTGTTGATTTTCATGTTCAATTTTTCAATTTCAGCAGCCCTCAAAATGACCAATGACCAAATGACATTCTAGTCCTGCGCAAACCGCATTTTCTGAATCTGCCCCGATGGCTCGTAAATCGTTTCCAGCACTTTCAGGTTTTTCAGGCTGGAAACGGGCAGCGTCAGTTTGGAGATGAAATCGGGTTTGTTGTACAGTTCCACCCCGGCGCCCGTGGCAGGGTCCACCTGCAATATCACGGCATCGTCGGCGATCATTTGCCCGAGCTGCTCCCGCCGTTTTTTCCAATCCGCCACTTTTCCACTTGAAAACAGGTGTATCATCCAGGCATAATCATCACGGCGCAGCGGGATGGTCTCTTTCAAATGCCCGGTTTTGAGGCTCCTCGTGATGGTATCGGGGTGGTAGTAGGGCGCTTTTACGGTGAAAACCACTTGGTCGGCGGACGTCCGGAAGCTATGGCAACCGTCGGGGCCTGCCATTTCTACGGTCGGCGACTCGCCAGTGCCTTGCAGTTCCAACTGTACGTCCATTCCCGTCAGCGGTTGCTTGGTCATGGCATCGGTGAAGCAGGCGTCGTAGGTTTTTTCCACCGTAGCCCGCAGGCTGCCCAAGCTGATGAACAACGTGAAAAACGCCAATGCGCCGATGCCAAACAGGGCCGCCACCCTTCCCCATTGTCGGGGCACAGGTTGCTTGGCGGGGGCAATGGCGGGCACTTCCTCGGCGGGTTCTGGGGTTTGCGCATCCTTGAAGGCCGCCCAATCGGCATGGCCAGCGTAGCGGCTGAGGAGGTCGAGCACGTCCACCCGGGGCAGTTTTTCCTGGTCTTTTTTCAGGTGGGTGTAAAACCATTTTTCACTAATGCGCCCGCCCGCCTGCTCCTGCATCAGTTCCTGAAAACGGGCGATTTCCCGCACGCCGAACTCCGACAGTGGCCGTTGCCAATGCGGGTTGGCTTCGCAAAATTTGCGCAGCACCGAGGTTTTTAAAATGGCGAAATAGTGGAAGTCCTGCATAAAGATGAACCAAATATAGGCCGTTTGCGGCCAAAAACGCCTTGTAAAACAGTTGTAAAACCTTTCCAATTGCTTTGCAAGCCGATTTTTTGCACGGTGTAGGATGCGGGAATAGGTTTGCAGTTCACAATTTAATCAAAAAATCTCGTCAACATGAAAAGCGCAATTTTCACTTTACTATTCATTTGGACTTCTATCCAAGTAATCGGCCAAGCCGCCGCCAACCAGGTAATCGGCAACGGGCAATATTATCCACAGGCCCCCACGCCCTACGTTGAGCCGGTGCACCCGCCGGGCAATGGTGCCATGCTGAACACCCCCGTCCATGCCTCGCCGAACCAATACCTTATCGAGGCCAATGTGCTGTATCATGGCATTGCCGACCGATATATCGCCGTGTTCGGGGTGGTGCAGGAGGAGTCCACCGCCGAGCAGGCCAATGCCCGCATGAACGAGCGCATCGAGGTTTTCCGCCAGGACATGTTGCGGATGGGCATCCGGGAGCAGGATATTTTCGTGGACCTGATTACCCAGACCCGGGTCTATGATTTCAAGATGAAGGACGCCAACACCGCCGAGGAACGGGTGACGGGCATCGAGCTGAAAAAGAACGTGCATGTGGCCTTCCGCAACATGAACCAGTTGGAGGACATGATGCTGGCCGCCGCCAAGCAGGATATTTACGACATCGTGAAGGTGGATTATGTGCTGGACAATATAGACAGCATTTACCAGCAAATGCAGGCATCGGCGCTGTCCATTATTGACCAAAAAAAGCGGACCTATATGATGTTGGAGGAGAAAAAATATGCGGGCAACCCGCTGATTACGAAGTACGAAAAAGGGGCCTTGCAGCCTGTGAACGCCTACCGCCAGTACACCGCCCACGAAACGAACAGCATCGCCTTCAACCAGCCGGCCCCCGGCAAGCCCGTCCCCGTGCGCATCAGCGCCCGCCGCATGAAGACCTTTTATTTCGACCCGCTGCCAGAGGAGCAGTTCGATAGGGTCATCAATGCATACGGCGTGGAGCCGACGGTGCAGTTGACGCTGAAATTGCAGGTGCGGTTTGAGGTGCTGTGAGCGTTTGGAAGGGTAAATGCCTATCCCCCAAACAACCCCTTCCGCTTCACCACCTCTGCCACGTTCAGCGGCACCTGCGCCTCCCAGCCCGCATTCCCGCTGCGGATGCCGGCCAGCACGTCGCTGGCGAAGATGTTCATCACATCATGGTTGAACGCCTCGATGTCCACGATTTCCCGGTGGTCGAGCAGGTGCTGGTAGAGGTATTTCGAACCTTCGGGCAGAGGCAGGTTTTGGGCGGTCATCAGCGTGGTATTGTCCTCGAAAACAGAAGGATACACATATAGTTTTACGCCCTTGGCAAACACTTCGCCGAAGGCGGCCAACAAACTGCCCGAGGCGTTCTGTCGGTATTTTTCCGAAAGAAATTCGCTGAGGCGGTGCGCCCGCAGCACGAGGCCGAGGTGCGAAACCCGATAGTCGGAGAAGAAGGCAATCAATTGCTGGTATTCCTCGCAGCTTGAAATGATGACCGTCTGGCCGAGGGCGCAAAGTAACTCGGTACGGTCGAGGAAGTCCTGTTCGTCGAGCGGACCGTTCTCGTTGAGCATTCCGAGGGTGATTTCGGTGAGGGTGAAGGTCTTCTCCCCTTCCACTTCCGGCTCGTGCCAAAACTGCTCGTAGCCCTTTTCAATCATGTCCTCCTCCAGCAGCGTCAGTGGCCGGAAGCTGGCCCGCACCACGAGCACATGTTTTTTGTACAAAAATTCGGAGGGGTGGATATTGCGCTTGTCCGGCCCGAACATGGCCACCTCGCTCATGCCGTGCTTGATGGCCCACAGGCTCAACAGGCGGTTGTCGAAAAACTCGTAGTCCGGCCCGTTGAGGCGCACCATGTCTATTTTTATACGGCGGTGCAGCCCGTCCATCAGCGAGAGCAGCAGCGTTTCGGGGTCGTTTGCGTAGCGGAAAACAGCGTAAACCATGTTCACGCCGAGCTTCCCGACGGCCTGCTGCTGGAGTTGCGTATCGTTGTCGAGCAGGCGGATGTGCAGCACGAGGTCGTTGGGCTTGCTGTCGTGCCGGGTCTGGAAGCGGATGCCGAGCCAGCCATCGCCCTTGATGGTGCGCTGGTAGTTCATCGTGGCCACGGTGTTTGCGAAGACGAAGAAATTGGTCTCTGGCCGCACCTTGCGCAAGCGCCCCTCGATAAGCTCCCACTCGTGCTCCAGCATTTTGTAGAGGCGGCTCTCGCAGACGTAGCGGCCGCTCGGCTCGGGGCCGTAGATTTCATCGGACACGACCTTGTCGTAGGCGCTCATCGTCTTGGCGATGGTGCCCGACGAGGCCCCCACTTTGAAGAAATTCCGGGACACCTCCTGCCCTGCCCCTATTTCGGCCAAGGTGCCGTAGATGCTGTCATCGAGGTTGATTTCGAGGGCTTTTTGTTCCGTTTCCAACGCTTGTCTCATGCTTCGCAGGTGATTTTGAAAATGAGCTGCGAAGCTACTTGTTTTATGCAAAAATCACTGCCACTGACCCGCTGCCCAGCGCAGCCCTGCCTCGGTCTTCCGAGCCTCGGCTTGTAGCTTGGCCAGTTTCAGTTGCGCCTCGATGAGCTTGTTCTCCCGTGAATTCACAAGGAACAGCGAGCTTTCTCCGAGCACGAACTTCTCGTTTTCGCCAGCCAGCAGCCGGGCGTAGTTGTCCCGCATGGCATCGGCGAGGTTTATCTGCTGGCGCAAATTGGCCAGTTCGTTCTGGTAAGCGATGATTTTATTGCGGATTTCCTGCCGCTTTTGCGTAAGCCCAAGCTCGGCGTCCATGATTTTCAGCTCCGCCAACTGGAGCCCGCCCCGCTCCTTTCGGAAAAAAAGCGGAAAGCCCGCCTGCACGCCCCATTTGTAGTTTTGGAGGAAAAAATCGCCGTTGTTGGGCGAGAGGTCGAAGCCGTCGCCGAGCAGGTTGTACGTTACATCCAGCCGGGGCTTCAGCGCCTCCCGCTTCAGGCGGCGCTCCACGTCGAGGCTTTCCAGCTTGAAGCGGTAGCCCTGCACCTGCGGGTGCTGCGCAGCCAGCGTGTCGGCGGGTGCAAGGGTTATCAAGTCTGCCAAAAGGCCATCGGCGAGGGGTTGGGGGCGCAGCGTCGTGTCCACGGGTTGTGCCCGGCCATTTTCCCAGTTGAAGTTTTGCAACAACAGCCGGGCGTTGCGAAAATGCAGTTGCGCAGCGTTCAGTTCCAGCCGCCGGTCCTGCACCTGAATGAGCGCCTCCAAGGTATCAATGGCGGGGCGGTCGCCCTGCACCCAGCTTCCCCGGATACCGTCGAGGCGGATTTCGGCATTGCGCACGGCCTCTTCGTAGGTGCGCACCCAAGCGTCGGCCAACGACCAATCCCAGTAGGACTTGGCGGCATCGTACAGCAGGTCGTTCATCAGCAGGCGTTGCTCCGCAACATTCGCCCGCTGCAGGATACGGGCTTGAAACAGGCCCGCCCGGCGCTCGTCAATCACCAAGCCTTGCAGCAGCGTCACCGAGGCACCCAGCACGGCTTGGCCATTGGCGGGCAGTTCATCCTCCGGGCTGAGGTTGATGCCCGTAGCATAGTTGTAGCCCAGCTTGCCCTCGATGCCGTACCAAGTGGGCAGTTTCACGCCGCCTTCGGCGATGTTGAAATAGTTTTTGCCGTCAAAACTTTTGCGCTCCCAATCGCCGTACACCTTCGGGTCGAAGCCGCCACGGGCCGCCAGCATGGCAGCCTCCGCCTGCGGCGTGAGCAGGGTTGCCTGCTTCGCAACGGGGTGGTTCGAGCGCACTTGCTGGAGGAAGGCGTCGGGGCTTAGTTGCTGCGAAATGACAAGGCATGGCAAAAGCAGCAGCCATGAAAAGGCAAATATTTTATAAGAAAAACAATTCTGTTTCATTCGTTAATCAATTGATAGACAAGGGGTTAAATTCGCTTCGCAAAAACGCTTTTCACCAAAAAACATACTATGGCGAACATCTATGACCGCATCATCAAGGAAATCATCGAGCCCGCCTTGAAGCCGCTTGCCGAGATTGCCCTTGGCCTCCGCTTCGACCAAGCCGTGGAGGTGGAGGACAAAATCCAGTACACCCTCGAACGGGAGGCCGACCACCTGAAAATGCTGGTGTTCGAGGACAAAGTCGCACGACAACTCCTCCACCTCGAATTTCACCTGCCCGACGAGGATATCGGCAGCATCATGCTCTTGAAAAAAGGGATGCTCAACCTGCTTTTCAACCTCAAAGTGCTCCAATACGTTATCTATTTAGGCGACAAAAAGCGGTTGAAAAACCTCAAGCCTTTCTTCGAGGATGAGTTCACGAAGCACAGGTTCGAGGTCATCGCCATCCAGTCACTCGACTACCACAAGTTCTTGCAGTCTAGTGTGCCAGAGGCAGTTATTTGGGCCATCCTTGCCGACTATGGCGGGGATAAACCCGAATTGGCGATTCAGCGCATTTTGCAAAAAGTCAATGAACTTTCAAAAGATAAAACGGTGTTTGGAAAGCACCTCCGCCGCTTGGAGGTTTTGTCCAAACTCCGTAAATTGCAACCAGTTTTCATCCAAATTTCAAAAGAAATGGCATTCACTTATGATTTAAAGACCGATATCCGCTACAAGCAGGGCATTGAAGTGGGAAAAGCAAAGGGCAAAAAGGAAGGTATTGCCGTAGGTAAAGCTGAAGGCAAGGCTGAAGGCATCGAGATTGGCATGAACAAGGGAGAAATCAAAAAAGCTACCACTGCTGCTACCAAAATGCTCAAAACCAAGCGCTTCACTGCCCAAGAAATCGCAGATTTTCTGGATGTCCAAATTGATTTTGTCGTAGCCATCCAACAAAAGCTGGAATCGAAGGCCAAGAAAAAATAAATCGCTGTCCTCCAGTTCTGGCGCTAAGGCAGAACGAGGCAATGCCCTCGTCCCGCCTTATTTTTTACCCTCCTCCTTTCCCCCCTCCTTTCTACCATTCTTATAAAAATCCGGCGGAAACCCGTTCACCTTCCGCCATAGCTCGTACCACAGTTGCACGTCGTTCAACAGGGCCACGCACTGTGCGCCGCCGCCGGGGCGCAGTGCCGTGGGCCAAGGCTTCACGTCCTCGTGCGGTGCCACGAGGATGCGGTACGTGCCGTCCATGCCGATGTTGTTGTCAATGGCGAAGACCTCGCCCTCGTAGGTGCCGAAGGTGAGGTTCGGCCAGCCGCTGAACACGAAGGCGGGCCAGCCGTCGAAGATGAAATTGACCCGGTTGCCTATCGAAATGAGCGGCAGGTCAATGGGCCTCACGTACATCTCCACCGCCAGTTTTGCGCCAGCGGGCATGATGGTCACGACGGGGGCACCTTCCTTCACCGTCTCGCCCACGCCCGCCACCACGGCCTGTGTGATGTAGCAGTCCTGCGGGGCGGTGATGTAGTAGAAACCACTGCGTCGGCGGTAGTTTTCTTGGTCCACCTTGAGCTTGTTCAGCTTGTTTTCGGATTCAAAGCGGTCGCTGAGGGTGCTGAACTTGTCCGATTCGGCCTTGGCAATCTTGTTGGCGTACTCGTTGAGCACCGTGGAAAACTCAATCCGGGCGTTGTCCAGCTCGTTGCGGCTGATGTTCCATTTGTTCTCGGCATCGAGGCGCTTGGCAGCCGTCTCCTGCACCTTGAGCTTGCGCTGCTCGAAGGTGGTGAGCGGGATGAGGCCCTTTTCGTACATCTCCTCCGCCCGCTTGAGCTGGTTCTGCGCTACGTCGAGGTCAACTTTTGCCCGCACGAGTTCGATGCTGTCGGAGGTGACCTTGAGGCGGCTTTGGCGCACCTTGTTGCGGAGCTGCTCATTCTTGAACTTCAGTTCTTGTTGCATCGCAACAATCTGGTTTTCAAGGGCTTCCACCTTGCTGGAATAGCTCCCCATCGAGCCTTCCACCGCTGCCACCTGCGAGCCGGTGCGCCCCACGAGGTCGGGGTCGAAGTACTCCGTTTTTATTTCCGACAGGTAAACAATGGTGTCGCCCGCCTTCACGAGGTCGCCCTCCCGCACATACCATTTTTCCACCCGCCCGCCGATGGTCGAGTGGATGGTCTGCGGGCGCTGGTCGGGGTAGAGGGTGGTCACCTTGCCCTTGGTCTGGATGTTCTGCGTCCAGGGCAGGAAAAGCATGACGATGAAGATGATAAGCACGGCCAGGAGCCATCGCTTGAATTTGCGGTTGGCACGGGACAGTTCCGTGCGCTGGAACGAGCGGTAGCGGCTTGAGTCCACTTTGTATATGATGGTGTTTTCAGAAATGTTAAGCACTTGTTTATTTACGATTTAGCGAATTACGATTTGCGATTTTGCAACTCGTTTACAGATAATAGTTAACGCCTGCCATGAGTCCCCAAGAGAGGTTTCTACCCAACTCCGGCGCGAGACCCTGGGGCCTGCTCACGCCAATGAGACCCCACAAAGCACGCATTTCGAGGGAAAATGTCCATTTATCACCAACGGGGATGGCCCCGCCAACCGTACCCACTAGGTCGGTGTCGAAGCGGCGAAAATCGCCAATTTGATTGATGGTAACGTCTCCAAAGTCGGTGCGCTCCCGGATGAGGTAGTCCACCGAGGCACCGCCACCGACCACGAACTTTGACTTTTTCCCCATCGAATAGCGCAGCATGACTGGCAGCGAAAGGTAATCCAAGCGGTAGTCGTCAATGAAATCGGGTGTACCGGGGTCGGGGTTTGGGTTGAGGCCCTCGATACGTGTGCCCTTTCGCTCAAAATTGGCCTCCAGGCGCAGCACCACGTTCTCGGTGAGGTAGTGGCTGGCATGAAGGCCACCCATGAACCCCGGCAGGTAGTCCGTTTTGGCATTGCCCCGCAGGGTGGACAAGTTCTCGCCAAAGTGAAGGCCAACGGCCCAGCTTTGGCTTTCCGCCGATTTTGCGAAGCAAAAAATGAAGAACATCAAGCTGGCAAAAATTTGAAATGGCTTCATGGCACCTATATTTTGGATGTTAACAGTTGAAAACGGTTGATGGCAGTTGATAATGGTTGATACGGGTTTCGCAGCAAGGAAAATCAACCCTTTTAAACTCGTTTTCAACCGTTATCAACCCAGGCTGAAAAACCGCTCCGCAATGCTCAGTTTGCGCAGCAGGGAGCGCTTCTTGGTCTGGTGGTCCTGCATCCGCAGCAGGATGTCGGCCAGCGCCTTGGTCGCTTCGACGATGTGCTCGCCCTTGTTCAGCATGATGCACTCGGCGCGCTGCCCCATGGCGGCGTCGGTGACTTCGGCACGGGTAGGCAGGCCCGATTTGGCCATGCCTTCCAGCACTTGTGTAGCCCAGATGACGGGCACGTGGGCCGCTTCGCAAACCCATAGTATCTGCTCCTGCACCTCGGCCAAGCGACCAAAACCGCACTCGATGGCGAGGTCGCCACGGGCTATCATCACGCCACAAGACGGTGCCTGCATGGCCGAAAGCAACATGGCAGGCAGGTTCTCGAAACCCATCCGGGTCTCGATTTTCAGTACGACGGCTGGCACATGGTCTTTGCGGAGCGCCCGCATTCTCGACACGAGGTCTTCTACGTCTTCGGG
>JALOMF010000112.1 GCA_025455635.1 Saprospiraceae bacterium
ATTTTCTACCGCGAAGGCAATCTCACACCGCTTAATGGCAGCACAGACATTCCGTTTGACATCAAGCGTGTGTTCTACATCTACGACATTCCGGGCGGCGAAAGCCGTGGGGCACACGCGCACAAACACTGCCATCAGTTTATCGTCTGTATGCTCGGTGGGTTTGACGTGGCAGTAGATGACGGCATGAACCGCGACACCATTCACCTGAACCGCTCGTATCGTGGTTTGCACATTCCACCGATGATTTGGGCTTCGGAAATCAATTTTTCGGCGGGTTCTATTTGTGCGGTCTTTGCCTCGGAAGAATACGACGAGTCGGATTACATTCGCAATTATCGGCAGTTTTTGGAAGCTGTAGATTCGCCGCTTTTGCGGGACAGCCTGGATGCCCGATAGATGCTACCAAGCGGGGCGTTCATAGTTCAGCACATTCTGAAAAGAATTGCCCGACAACAATTCTGCCACAAATTTTGTAAATTGCGCTCTGTGAGCGACGTTTCGCGGTTTGTACGCACCACGATAAGCACCTCTCTGGATTTCTATGCCAACACTTTCAATTATCATCCCCTGCTATTTCAACGAGGAAAATATTCCTATTACTACTGCCACATTGATAGACAATGAACGTAACTTTCCTCCTGATACGCAGTTTGAGTATGTGCTGGTGGACGATGGCTCAAAAGACGCTACATTTCAAGCCATCACTCGCTTTTATGAGCAATACCCACACAAAGTCAAAGCCGTAAAACTTGCGTCCAATGTGGGGTCGCATAATGCCATTTTAGCGGGTATGCACCATGCCACAGGCGACTGCTGTGCTATGCTGGCGGCTGATTTGCAAGACCCCCCAGAACTTATCGTGCAAATGTACGCGTACTGGCGCAAAGGCATCAAACTTGTGCTGGCTAACCGCACCGAACGTGAAAAAGAATCGTTTTCGCAACGCTTTTTTGCCAATACCTTTCACAGGCTCATTCAACGACTTGCCCTCAAAAACGTTCCCGACGGCGGGTTTGATTTGGTGCTGTTCGACAAAACTCTGAAGGACGAAATTGTTCGTATGGGCGAAAAAAACACCCACATTTTGTATTTACTGGTGTGGTTAGGGTACGATTACGTCAATATCCCGTACAAACGTCGTGAGCGAGAACTGGGCGTATCGCGCTGGACACTTTCTAAAAAAGTCAAACTCCTGATAGACTCCTTCATCGCCTTCTCGTTTGTGCCCATCCGCGCTATTTCTGCCATTGGCTTGCTGTTGGGAAGCGTAGCATTTTTATATGCCACATTTGTGGTGCTTGGACGGCTCACAGGCTGGATTCCCGTGGTGGAAGGCTGGTCATCGCTGATGGTGGTCTTGCTGTTCGTCTCAGCATTTCAAATGGTGGCGTTGGGTATTATTGGCGAATATGTGTGGAGAACGTTGGATGCTTCACGCAAACGCCCTAATTTTGTCGTGGACACCGTGTTTCCGCGTACTGATTCACAACATCAATGAACGCAACAAACCATACCATATCAACCTCTGCAATACAAGCGTCGGACTGCCTTGTAGCCGTCCTGACGTACAACAATGGCGAAGACCTACGCCTGACCATGGAGAAGTTCCCCAAAGAGCATGAGTACGCCGTGATGGTTCACGTGGATGGCTCGAACGACGGTTCTGATGCGTGTTTGGCAACGTATCCCTATCCCGTTGTTCGCACCGAACGGAACTACGGTGTTGGCAAAGCTATCAAAAGAAAAAAGCTTTACGGAAGGATTTCCAGTGGCCTTACTCAAGTCGGTAACGGTTTTTTCCCATTCCTCGCTTGAAAAATGGCAACCGACCATGTCAGGATGTACCCATTCACCATATTCTTTTTTTGAAGAATTCGAGTGGTTTATGGTCTTTGAAAAACACTTTAGATAATAGAAAGCGTAATAAGCGAGATATTGGTGTAATTCCTTTTCTAGTAAAGGCTGTTTCTTCAGTTCTTTTTCTTCTAAAACCTCCTTTTGCTGTTGCTTTTTCTGAGCATCAGCTAATATAGCTTCAATATCACCGATACTCTTAAGATAGAATTTCTTTGGCCTAGTGTTGGTGACAGCAAACTTGCTGTTTTGATTATCACGAACGTTTACATACAGTAAAGCCGCTAATGTTGCCCAAGGCGTTCGTCCTTTGCTATTTAGTATTTTAGTAAAACCTTTTTTTTCGGCAACAGCCCATATATCCGCTGTATCCAAAGCGGTCTTTTCTTCCTCCAATACTTTTTCTGCTAAGTCTAAAAATGTCATTTTTTAAGATTTTCAACAATACCTACTCCTCTCCCCCTTCCCACTCCATTCCTCCACTAGCGCATCCACCTTCTCCAGCGTCTGTCCCCAGTGGAAGACCGTTCCATCCCTCACCCGTCCATCTCCTTTTTTACCGCCAGCACAAACTCCGCTGAAACGCCCAAGTATTCTGCTATTTCATCGACGGTCAATTTGCCTTTGTTCAGCATTTTCTCCGTAGCCTCGGTTGCCACATCGGAACGGCCTTCTTGGTACAATTTCACCGAAGTCTTTCGCCTCGCCGCCTCCATCTTCGCCTCGTACCGTTCCTCTGGCGAAATATTGTCCTCGTTGACCAATTCGGCAGCCCTTTTAACCCCTGCATTGTTTTCATTGATGTTCGGGTTTTCGGGGTGGTGGATGCTTTCGTAAATCAGGTCCAGCCAGTCCCGGAAGTTGGTCGGGGTCGTGTCGCCTTTGTAGTTCGGGTTCAAAAAAATCAGTACATGCCCGAAAAGTGTTTTTTCTTCCCCCCTCAAGTTTTTAGGGTCAAGTTTTGAAATCAAGACCTCGTCCCTGACAATTTCGCCACTAGGTTGGTGTACCTTGTATGGTGCGGTAATAACGACAATGGTATAAACCGTTTTGCCGACCGCATAATCGTCCGAGGTGCGTTGCTGCTCGGTGATGCCAGACAAATGATAGTGCAAGAACCTATCGAAATTGTGGTCATACTCTACTTTTTGTATTTCGATGATGACCCGCTTTTTCACATCCTCAGCAAAGATGTCGTACTTGAAGGCGATGCTCCCAACCTTCGGTTCAAAGGCTTTTTCCGTTTCTATTTTCTCCGGGTCCACCTCTATGCCCACGATGTCCTTCACAAATGCCCTGAACACGAACGGGTCGGTAAAGGCTTTTTTGAAATACACTTCGTTGTCTAATCTTGCGATTGTCATGGCTTTATCTTTTCTCTAAAATAGCTACAATTGCTTTAACAATACCTACTCCTCTCCCCCTTACCATCCCATTCCCCCACAAGCGCATCCACCTTCTCCAACGTCAAGTTCTCGTGGTAGTCCGCCCCAATCATCATCATAGGCGCCGTGCCACAGGAGCCGAGGCATTCGACGGTTTTGAGGGTGAACTTGCCATCGGGCGTGGTCTGGCCTTTTTTGATGCCGAGTTTTTGCTCCAGGTGCTTCACGATGTCGTCCGCCCCAAGCAGCCAGCAAGAACTGGTGTGGCAGACCTCGATGAGGCATTTGCCCACGGGTTGGAGGTTGAACATCGAGTAAAACGAGGCTACTTCGTAAACCTCGATGGGTTGGATGTCGAGCAGCGAGGCCACGTAGTCCATCACCGGGGCGCTCAGCCAGCCGTCGAACTCGGCTTGGGCCAAGTGCAGCACGGGGAGGAGCGCCGATTTTTGGCGGCCAGCCGGATAGCGGCGGATGGTTTTTTGAACCAGCGCCAGCGTTTCGTCGGAGAATTTTATGTTTTGAGTTGTGGTCATGTTATACTTGTCTGCCCTGGCGACATCCCCCTAACCCCCTTCAAAGGGGGAATTTGGGCCTGCTTCATTTCTTATTTTGGACGTTTAAGCAAAAGAAAATGCTGGCTTCAGCACATCTATGTATTGCAAAATGCTCAAAATGAACAAGTTAGCACACTCAAATTCCCCCTTTGAAGGGGGTTAGGGGGATGTCGTCAGGGCAGAATCTTCAATTCTACCAAATATTTCAAGGAGGTTTGGACTACGCATCCAACTCCCCCGCAATCACATTCATACTACTCATCGTCAAAATTGCATCACTCAGCATCGCCCCTTGAATCATCTCAGGGTACGCTTGATAGTAGATGAAGCAAGGTCGGCGCAAATGCAATCTGAACGGCGTGCGTCCCCCATCGCTGACGAGATAGAACCCCAGCTCGCCATTGCCGCCTTCCACAGCGTGATAGACCTCGCCCTTTGGCACGTCCATCTCGCCCATCACAATTTTGAACTGGTAAATCAGCGCCTCCATTTTGGAGTAAACCTCTTCTTTTGGCGGCAAGTAAAACGCTGGCACGTCGGCATGGATGGGGCCGTCCGGCATGTTTTTCATGGCCTGCTTGATGATGCTTAGGCTCTGCTTCATCTCTTCGAGGCGCACCATGAATCGGTCGTAGGTGTCGCCGTTTGTGCCCACGGGGATGTCGAATTGGAAATCTTCGTAACCGCTGTAAGGGTTCATCACCCGCACATCGTAGTCAACGCCAGCGGCACGTAGGTTGGGGCCGGTGAAGCCGTAGGCCAATGCCCGCTCAGCACTTATCGGCCCGACGTTGATGGTGCGGTCCATGAAGATGCGGTTGCGAAGCAAAAGGCTCTCAAATTCGTGCAGTTTTTCGGGGAAATGCTTCACGAAATACTCCAGTTTTTCCCAAGCCTTTGGCGAGAAATCCCGCTCCATGCCGCCGATGCGGCCTGTGTTGGTCGTCAAACGTGCGCCGCAAACCTCCTCGAAAATCTCGTAGATATGCTCCCGCTCCTGGAAAATGTAGAGGAAGCCAGATAGCGCCCCGGTATCCACCCCGATGACCGAGTCGCAGATGATATGGTCGGCGATGCGGGCCAATTCCATGATGATGACCCGCATGTATTGCGCACGCTTTGGTACTTCGCAGCCGATGAGCTTCTCGACCGTCATGTGCCAGCCCATGTTGTTGATGGGTGCCGAGCAGTAGTTCATCCGGTCGGTGATGGGTGCGATTTGGTTGTAGGGGCGGTGTTCGGCCAGCTTCTCGAAGGCCCGGTGGATGTACCCAATGGTCGGCTCGGTGGACACGATGATTTCCCCATCCATTTTCAGGATGTTCTGGAAAATGCCGTGCGTGGCCGGGTGCGTGGGGCCGAGGTTCAGCGTCACGTATTCCTTTTCAGGCGTCAGTATGGTTTGATTCTCTGTCATTTATAAACAAAAATTGCAGTTCCAAGCTGTTCAGAAGAAGCCTTTGTGAAAGCCAGCTCTGTCAGAGCTTCGAAGCTCTAACAGAGCTGGTTTTCACAAAGGCTTCTTCTGAACTTTATCGCCCAAACTTCGCATCGTCCTTGTCATGCTTCCCCAAATCCTCCAGCGGATACTGCTTCCGCATGGGGTGGTAGTTCATTTCGTCCATGTTCAAAATGCGGCGCAGGTCGGGATGGCCAACGAAATTGAAGCCGAAGAAATCGTACTCCTGACGCTCCATCCAATTGGCCGTAGGCCAAAGTGTGGTTGCCGTTGGCACGTTCAAGTCACCTTCCGGCATGAAGATTTTCAACCGCAACCGCCTGTTTTTTGGCAAATTGTGCAGTTGATAGACCATGCCAAATTCCTGGCCTTTCTGCTCCGGCATGTGCATCCCGCAAAGCGTTGTCAGGAAGGTGAAACCCATGTCGGGGTCGTTTTTCAGGAAATCAAGCACGTCCATCAGGCTTTGCTTCGCAATAACAATATTGGGAAAGTCGTAAGCCTGCTCCACCGAAAGTATAGCGGTGTCGAACCGTTGGCGGAGCTTATCAACCACCGCCTCCATCCAAGGAATTTCTATGTCAGCTAATTTCATCATTTATTCTAAACCGTAAGCGTTCTGCATTTCTTTGTACTCGGCAGAATGCCTGCGGCGCAGGCTTTCGTTTTTGGCCAATTCCTGTATTTTCAAAATGCCGTCCAACACTTGCTCAGGGCGGGGCGGGCAGCCGGGGATGTACACATCCACGGGGATGATGCGGTCAATGCCCTGCAAGACCGAGTAGGTATCGAAAATGCCGCCACTGCTGGCGCAAGCGCCCATCGAGAGCACCCATTTTGGCTCGGCCATTTGCTCGTAAACTTGGCGGAGCACTGGGCCCATTTTCTTTGATATCGTGCCCATCACCATCAGCAAGTCGGCCTGGCGGGCAGAGAAGCTGAGGCGCTCGGCCCCAAAGCGGCCAAGGTCATAGTGGCTGGCCATCGTCGCCATGAACTCGATGCCGCAGCAAGAGGTGGCGAAGGGCAGCGGCCACAGCGAATTGGCACGGGCGAGGCCAACTACCTTGTCGAGCGAGGTAGCGAAAAAGCCAGAGCCTTCGAGGCCGGGCGGCGTATTTTCTGGTCGGATGTCAATATTCATTGCGGATTTCGGATTGCGGATTGCGGATTGGGGGCAGTGGGAATTTCAATTATCCCTGAGACCCCAAAAAGGCAATCGTGTATTCGCTTATCAAAGATTCTGCGGCCTTGGCCAGCGGGCTACGGCAAAATCCGCAATCCGCAATCCCTGTCTGCCGACAGGCAGGCCAAATCCGCAATCAATTCATTCCCATTTCAGCGCCCCCTTCTTGAAGATGTACATCAGGCCGATGAAGAGCACGGCCATGAAGGTGAACATTTCGAGGAGGCCCATGAGTCCCAGTTTTTTGAAGTTGACGGCCCAAGGGTACATGAAGATGACCTCCACATCGAAGAGGACGAAAAGGATGGCCACCAAAAAGTATTTTATGGAAAATGGGCTGCGGGCGTCGCCGATGGACGGGATGCCGCACTCGAATGCGTCGTCCTTCACAGTGGTCTTTCGTTTGGGGCCAAGGAGGTGGGTACCGACCAACGTCGTCACCACAAAGCCAACGGCAACAAACAAAACCATCAGAATGGGAAGATACGGATTCATATCGTTCAAATTTGTGGTGCAAAAATAGGAACTAAAAATTTTCTTTGGCACATTTTAAATCCCTTGAAAAACTACTGATTTTACTGATTTTCAGTAAGTAAACCACTTAGATTTGGAATTAAAACCTGCCATTTCAAGCGATGTTTTGGGTTTGATTTGGCTACGTTGCGAAAATCATGCAAATTTTATTTTGCAAGTTTTTTTCCACATCGCCCACCTAACCCGATTTGTAACGATTGGTTCACCAGAATTGCTAATTTTTTAACGGCCAAGTAAGCATGCAGTTGCCGATAAGCCGATGTTTTTACCAAACTTTGCCAAAGGACACTGCGAAGCGGAATTTCACCAAATCAAAATCAAAAAAATGATGCAACCCATTGATTTTCAACGAAAAAACAGAACTGGCACTCCGCTTTTTTTCCTGCATTGGCCACATCCGAAGCCACGTGCAGTGGTGTGCCTCGTGCATGGCATGGGCGAGCACGTGGGCAGGTATGCCCATGTCGCCAAATATTTTTTGGAAAACGGAATAGCCATGCTCGGCTTTGACCATCAAGGTCATGGCCGCACCGTCGGCAAGCGGGGCCACTCCGAGGGGCTGGCGTCCATGCTCGATGATATTGACTTGCTGCTGTACGACGCGAGGGCGCTTTATCCGGGCAGTCCTATCTTTTTGTACGGCCACAGCATGGGCGGCAACCTCGTACTGAACCATGTTTTGCGAAGAAAACCAACCGTAGCGGGCGTGATAGCCACTGGGCCGTGGATTCGTTTGCCCAAGCCACCTTCGGCTTTATTGGTAGGCTTCGCAAAAACCATCTGCCACATTGCCCCCAAGCTGACCCAAGCAAATGGACTGGATGTCAATGGTTTATCAAATGACATTGCCGTGATTCGAGCTTATCAGGCCGACCCGCTGGTGCATGACCGGATTTCGGTGAAAATGGGCGCTGAGCTATTGGCCGCCGCCAATTGGCTGGACTACTATAAAGGTGTAGCGCCCTGCCCTGCCCTCCTCATGCACGGCGAAAACGACCCCATCACTTCCCCCGGCGGCACCATCGATTTTGCGAAGCGAATGACTGGTGATGTGACTTTGAAACTTTGGCCGGGTCTGAAACATGAAATCCACAACGAGCGTCAGCAAATCGAAATATTGGCTGAAATGGTCGGATGGATGGGGCGTGTTGCTTGAATATTTGCATCTTTCCGCCACTTTTCAAAACTCAAATTCAATCAATGGACCTTAGCAAACTTCCAAAGCTGGAAATCAATAATGCAAAAGACTTCATCACTTCCCTGCCAAGCAAGGTAAAACCGGAGTGGCTGAACGGCGTGGACACCAATTTTCACTTCGACATTGACGGCGACAACGGCGGCGAGTTCAGCGTCATCGTCAAGGACAACGCAATGACCGTTCACCAAGGCTTCGTCGGGGAATCGAAGTGCAAAATCACGGCCAAGGAGAAGAATTTCTTGGCCCTGCTGAAAGGAGAACTGAACCCGATGATGGCCGTTTTCACGGGCAAAGTCAAAATCAGTAACACAGCTGAGATTATGAAATACGCCAAACTCTTTGGTATCATGTAATGTGCGGCTGCTGCCAATGCGAAGGCCGCAACTGTTGGAATTGACCCTCAGTTGCGGCTTTTTTATTTGGCTTGCTTTTTTCTTTTGAAAAAAATATCCCCTCGGTTAAACCTTCGGCGGTTATTTGGGTCAATCAAAAACCTTCCCGAAAAACCGCCATTTCCCATTTTCAATCAATCAGCGTAATCATGGATAGAAGGACTACCCTTGCCAAACTTTTAGGGCAAACCCGGACGGACGATTCCGCCCAGACACTGGCCACGACCGCCGTAGTTTCTGGCATAGTGCCTTACACTGGGCCTTTCGGCTTCGAGCAAGCGGCACATTTGCTGCGGCGAACTACCTTCGGGGCCACTTACCAGCAGATAAAAGCAGTGGCCAACATGGGACTTGATGGTGCTATTGACCTCATTTTTGAGCCTGTGCCCACCCCTACCCCGCCCATCAATCCGAACTTCGAGAATGACCCCAACGTGCCCATCGGTGAAACATGGGTGGACAAGGCCGTCACTGCCAACGTGCCCGGCCTACAAGGCTATCGGCAACAGTCAATGGCGGCTTGGACGCTGGCGCAAATTAGGTCGGAGGGGCTGAACATCCACGAAAAAATGGTGCTTTTTTGGCACAACCACTTCCCGGTTGCGGGCATCAACGATACCAGGTTTATCTACAAATACGCCAACCTGCTGCGGCAGTTTGCGCTGGGCAATTTCAGGGACTTGACCAAGGCCATGACCCTCGACCCAGCCATGCTGCGCTACCTCAACGGCAGGGACAATACCGCCAATTCACCCAACGAAAACTACGCAAGGGAGCTGCTCGAACTCTTCACCATCGGCAAAGGGCCGCAGGTGGGGCCGGGCGACTACACCCATTACACCGAGGACGATGTGGTGGAAATGGCCAAGGTGCTGACGGGTTGGGTTGACCGCCTGGTGGCTACTCCCACTGGACAAAATGTCGTTCAAATCGTTGAGGCGCAGTTTGTAAATAACCGCCACAACCAGACGACCAAGCAGCTGTCGCACCGCTTCGACGACCAGCAAATACCGAACATGGGCGACCAAGAATACGCCCATTTGATTGACATTATTTTTTCTAAAAATGAATGTGCCAGCTTCATCAGCCGAAAGCTGTACCGCTGGTTTGTTTACTACGACATCACGCAACAGGTTGAAGATGAGGTAATTGCGCCGCTGGCGCAAATCATTTTGGACAACGACTACGAGCTGCGGCCAGCGGTAGAGGCCCTGTTGCGAAGCGAGCATTTCTTCGACATCTTGAGCATGGGGCCGATGATTAAAAACCCGATTGACTTCACGATGGGCGTGTTCAAGACTTTTGACATTGACCTTTCGGGCGCCAATCAAGAGCAGGTCTATCGCATCTTTTGGAAGACTTTTTCGCCACACCAAGTTCAGATGCA
>JALOMF010000113.1 GCA_025455635.1 Saprospiraceae bacterium
ATGCCATTTCACAAATAATTGATAATGAATTGATTAGTGCTCATGTCCAATGATGCGCCGCTGGTCGGGAATTTCAACCTCGATGACAGCGTGCTTGTCAAGGATGACACATTGGCAGCCCAGCCTTGATTCCAAGCGGGGGTTGATGGCCCTGTCCACGAAGTCTTCTTCTTTTTCAGAGATTTCTTCCAAAAAATCGTCGCCCTGCAACACGTAAACGTGGCAGGTACTACAGGCGCAAACGCCCCCGCAGTTGTGGTTGAGGTGAATATCATGCTCCTCGGTCACTTCCAAGATTGACAGGTCAGCAGGCACATCATGGATGGTAACAGGAGCGATTGATTTGTCTTCGAAGGTAAATTTGATTGTTGCCATATTCAGTAAAAAGTCCGCAAATGTAGATTTTGTCTAAACAACAGAGCAGGATGGGTAAAGTTTTTTGAGCGAATTGCTTCATAATTTGACTTGGTGAGGAATAATTTGCCTCCTGGATTGAATTTGCGAAGCAAAAAATGCTGGGTAAAAAAACAGCAATCAATTTCTTTTCAAAAAAAACAGCGGTGATACAAAATGGAAAAAAAATAAATTATCCGCAACATTGAAACAAAAAACAAGGTTAACAAGTAAATTTGGCGCTATCTTTGGCCTAGATTTATTGGCTTTCCAACCAGCAAAAGTTTTACCCATTCTCCGCAGTTATTGAAGAAATCCTTTTAAAATACCGTATTCAACTGGGGTTTCTACCTTTTTTTCATTGTGTTTAGGCTGGTTGACAAATTATAATCTCATGAAAGTAACTAACCTTACACACTGCCCCAATTGGCTTGGGGGCCAACTTCTTCTCATTTTGTTGCTGCTGACCACCTCAGCACCTTCTGTCTTTTCCCAAGTCCCTTGCGACCCTGCTACACAAGCCATCCCCCCATCCCTTACCTGCCCTCCCAACCAAACCATCAGCCTCGACGCTGGCGAATGCCAAGCAACCGTTCATTTCCCAAACGCAACTGCTACCGATGCTTGTGACCCGAACGTTGTTGTGACGCAATCAATTGGTCTAGCTTCAGGCTCCCTGTTCAATATCGGCACACACTTGATAATTTTTGAAGGCGAAGATGATTTCGGAAGTGTTGGCGACTGTGCCTTTGAAATCACGGTCATTGAATTTCAAGCCCCGCAAAGCACAATGGCGTGCAACGATGAGGTGCAACTAAGCCTCGACGATGCTGGAAGCTTGGTGGTGAACGCAGACCAAATCCTCGAAGGCGGGCCGTATGGTTGTTACAACGATTTTTTGGTAAACGTTACAAATTTTGAAGGGTTTTCATTCGGAAATGTACTGACCTGCAATGAAATCGGCGAGTCCCTGACCGTCATGGTGACCAACCCTGACAATGGCAATGCCTGTTGGGGTCAAATCATCGTTGAGGATAAAAAAGCCCCTGTGCTCAACTGCACCAACCGCATTGTGAACTGCAATGTCGCATTTGAAAACGTGGCCAAACCAACTGTTACCGACAATTGCACCGCCAACCCAAGCTTGGTTTTGATGGGCACTTCTCCATTGGACATCAATGCCTGCGACAATAACCAAACCCAATTCAAAAGGATTTGGAGGGCCACTGATGCCCAACGAAACGTCGCTACCTGCAACGACACCATCACCATTGCAAGGCCAACGGTCGTTGACTTCCCAAACGACATCATGTGGCATTGTTACCAATACGACTCCTTCCCCGGTATCATCAACGCTGCCCCATTGCGAAGCAATATCATAGACATAAACCCAGCAACGCTCATCATCAATGTTGACCCCAACATCAGGAGAAGGGACTCGCTGTTCAACTCAGGTTCTGGCGTACCATCCAATATCATCGGCGAATATTGCAAATACCATATCACCCACACGGATGAAATATTGGCTGCTTGCGGTGGCGCTCCCGGTGTTTTTGAAATACTGCGTACATGGGTCGTTTTGGACTGGTGTACGGGCCAGCTAATTACAACCGGGGTCGGTGGGGAAGACAATTTCCAAGCAATAAAAGTATTGGACACCCAAGCCCCCATCATCCTGGGTAGCATAGATACGATTTACCTCAACGCCAATGTACCCGGCGACCACCCCGGCCTGTGCCGTTCGATGGACGAGTTTCCATTGCCAACGGTCATTGACAGCTGCTCAGGGGTAGCGGATATCACGGTCATTACGCCCATAGGCGGCTTGGTAGATGGTCATTTGCCCTTTCCCGGGCTGACCGTTAATCCTGTTCCTTACTGGTTCGTGATAATTGCCACTGACCGTTGTGGAAACAAAGTGGAGCAGCCCGTGCCAGTCATCGTGACCGACCAAACTGCGCCCACGCCTATCTGCATCGAATACACCAATGTGAGCGTTGAATCATCCGGTTACGCCGAAGTGCTGGCAGCCGATTTCAACTTGGCTTCCTACGACAATTGCTGCCTGGACAGCATGCTGGTGCGCAGGATGGACAACGACCCTTGCGACGATGGCATCAACGACCTGAAATTCGGCCCAGCCGTCCATTTTTGCTGCGAAGATGCCGGTGACACAGTCAGGGTGGTGTTCCGGGTGAAAGATTGCTTCGGCAATTTCAACGAATGCATGGTACAGGTCTTGGTCGAGGAAAAAATTGGGCCGGTACTTGTGTCTTGCCCTGCCAACCAGCGCATCACCTGCGATTGGTATGCGGATAACCTCGACGCCCAGCTAGCTGCCCTGCAAACTCCAGCGCAGTTAAGCCAAGCCCTCGACCAATACTTCGGTACGCCCGTTTTCTTCGACAATTGCGGAGCTACGCTGATACGCAACTACGTCTCGAACATAGACCAGTGCTACGAAGGGCCCATCATCCGCGCTTTCAATGCTGTTGACCCTGCGGGAAACACGGCAGTTCAGCTTTGCACCCAAGTTATCAGCGTTGACCACGTGTCGGATTGGGTGGTGGAGTTCCCAGCCGATGTGACCATCAACTGTGGCACTACCCCACCGAGCTTTGGTGAACCTGAGATTTTCTACGAGAGCTGCGAACTGCTTGCCGTCACCTACGAAGACGAGCCAATCACTGTCGTGGCAGATGCCTGCTACAAACTGCTCCGCAAATGGGTCGTCATCAATTGGTGTGTGGTGGGCACTGAGGTTGACCAAGAAGTTGTGGAACAGCCCGAATCGCAGCTCGGCTTGGCCATTCCACAATGCGACCTCGACAACGATGGCGACTGTGACGCCCGCACCTACCGGGATAGCTGGCGGGGCGCAGCGGCTGTGCCCAACCCTTTTGCGCCAGCAGCTTACCGTTTGCGCCCTTCGGCAAACGATGCACATACGCCGAGCATCAATGCTGCCCTGAACTTCAGGAATCCCGATACCGATGTGGACACCGACCCTTGGGACGGTTACATTGCCCACCAGCAAACCATCAAGGTTATTGACAACGTTGACCCGGTATTCGTAAATGGTTGTGCAGTCCCGAAAGTCTGCATCCTCGACAATACCTGCGAAGCAAGTTTCACACTGCCCACGCCCGAAGTGAGCGATTGCAGCCAATCGGTTGACGTTACTGCTGAAATAAAAATCGGGGGCGCTTGGGTGGATGGAAATGGTACCTTGGCCAACGTACCGCAAGGCGTTTACGAGGTGGTTTATACCGCACAGGACAACTGCAACAACCAAGCTACCTGCGCCACCACTGTGATGGTAAAGGATTGCAAAAAGCCAACGCCCTACTGCAAAAACGGCCTGATAGTGGGCATCATGCAGGGCAACCCTCCGATGATTGTCATTTGGGCCAGCGACCTCAACGACGGCAGCTTTGACAATTGCGACACAGACCTGACCTTCTCGTTCTCGCCGGACACGACCAATACCAGCGTCACCTATTTTTGCGCAAGCCAAAACTCCACCAGCTTCGTGGACGTGTGGGTAACGGATGACTGTGGAAACCAGGATTTTTGTACCACAAGCATAACCATCCAAGACAATATCCAGGGCTGCGCCGACCCCCTCGTCAGCATCGTGGGCAACGTGTCCAACGAAGAAGATTTAGGGATTGAAAACGTGGAAATTCAATTGAGCGGCAACACTTCGTTGGTGACCCAAACCAATTCAAGTGGCCAATACCTTTACGATGTCTTGGTGCCGGGCAACGACTATTCCGTCGTGCCAACCTTGGACACCAACCCGCTCAACGGTGTCACGACCTTCGACCTCGTGCTCATTTCAAAACATATTTTGGGGGTGACGCCGCTCGGCTCGCCCTATAAAATCATTGCTGCCGACGCCAATAAATCGGGCAGCGTGACCACTTTTGACTTGGTGGAAATCAGGAAGCTCATCCTCTACATCAACGACGATTTCACCAGCAACACCTCCTGGAGGTTTGTGGACAAAAACTTCGTATTCCCCAACCCCGCCAACCCTTGGCAAACCCAGTTCCCTGAACTTGCCAATTTTAACGACATCACACTTGGGCTGCATGCGCTTGATTTTGTTGGGATAAAAATCGGGGACGTGAACTGCAGCGCAGCTACCAATTTCACGCAAGAAAATGAAGACCGGAGCCAGTTGCCCGACTTCGAGCTACGCACTGTGGACAAAGATTTGACCGAAGGCCAGTTGGTCAGCGTACCGTTCACGACCGATGGGGCAAGCTTGAGCGGGTTTCAGTTCACCCTTGATTTCGATGCAAACCAACTGGAGTTCGTTGAGCTGGCCGAGGGCGTTTTGAGCGCTGAGAACTTTGGCTTCGCAAAATTGGGGGAAGGTGCCATCACCGTTAGTTGGAACAATGCGGACGGCTCGGCGAAATGGTTGCAAGGCGAGGTATTCAACCTAGTGTTCAAGGCAAAATCGGTCGGGAACCTCAGCGACTTGGTTGGCATCAATTCAAGGTTCACGAAAGCTGAAGCTTACAGCCCAGAGGGTTTGCAGGGTGTGTCGCTAGTGCCTGAGCAGCCAAAAGTGAACGGCTACGCACTTCACCAGAACATGCCAAACCCTTTCACAGGTGCTACTTCCATCAGTTTTGAATTGCCGAAGGCGGCGGATTGCACCTTCACTTTCACGGATGTTTCTGGTAAAATTCTGAAAGTGCTAAACGGCCATTTTGCCGAAGGCAAGTATAAAATAAATGTGAAAAGGAGCGAATTGAATACAAGCGGCGTCATTTACTACAGTCTCAAAACCAGCGAATTCACCGAGACTCGGCGGATGCTGCTCGTTGATTAAAAAATCACCAAATCGTGAAATATGATTGGGCGGACCTCGGACACGGGGTTCGCCCAATTTTTTTCTGAAAAGCCAAAGATTTTTTCAGACTTATTTGTATCCTTTTTTGGGGCTTGCATTATGTTGACGAAACAGTCCGAGGGGCACAGCTTCTCGGTGCTGGAAAACGGAAAGAGAAGTTGCCAAATGTTCCCGTTATTTGAATTGATTTTGGTGTAGAAAAAATCCACACTCCTGGTAAGCCACATTAGTTAGGTTGTTGGTTGAAAAAGGAACATTGGGCAACTCCTCGTACCGTGGGCATCAAGCTGTGCGAAATATGCTCCAGGATTTTCAAATAAACCGTACCCTTGTGAAAAATGAAGGGCTGATGAATTCCTTCCGACGTACTGTTTCCAACCATGAAATCGAGGACGAGTGGCATGCCATTCAGTCTGCACAGGCGAACCCTTCGGCGTTCAGGCCGCTGTATGACCGCTATTATGAACCCATATTTCAGTTCATCCACAACCGTACACAGGACGAGAACCTGAGTGCCGACATCTGCTCGCAGGTATTCCTGAAGGCGATGCAGCGGCTGGGCGACTATACTTTCCGGGGCGTGCCGTTCTCGGCTTGGCTGTACCGGATAGCCAGCAACGAAGTAGCCCAATGGTACCGGCAGCACAAAAAGCTGCGGGTGGTAAGCGTGGAGGAGACCAACTTGGCCAGCATGTTCGAAGAGGTGCTGGACGATGATTTGGAGAAATTCAGGCCGTACTTGGTTCCAGCGCTCGATGTGTTGAAAGCGGCAGACCTTGAAATCGTGGAGATGCGCTTTTTTGAACAAAGGCCATTCAAAGAAATAGCCGAAGTGCTCAACATCACCGAAAGCAATGCCAAAGTGAGGACTTACCGGGTGCTGGAACGGCTGAAAAAGATAATCGAAAGCCAAATAGGCGGTGCCAAATGACATTGAACTTGCCCTTTCATTCCGCCATTAAATAGTGAAGTTATGGAAAAAAATTACGACATACGGGTGAACCCCAAGCCCCTCACAAAAGAACAAATTGCGAGGCACAAGAATTTTGATGCCCTCTTGGGGCAATACCAAGCAGCGCCAAAGCAGCGCCCCATCATCCGCCGATTGGTCTGGATTGCCAGTGCCGCCGCTGCTGCGATGGTAGGTTTTTTCTTGATTTTCCAACCATTCAAGTCCGATTACACGGAGCAGCAGGCCGAGTTTTTCCGGTCGCAGCCGTTCATCAACCAGCCGTTTGAGCAAGTGAAGCCAAGCTTTGCCAGCTTCAAGGTCAACCCCAACCAAGGCGGCGTGTACAACTACCCCAGCGGCTCGAAGCTCGTGGTGCCGCCCGCTGCGTTCGTGGATGAAACTGGCTCTACGCTCAACGGCGAAGTGACGCTGCACTACCGGGAAATGCACGATTTTGTTGACTTCTTCATCGCTGGCATCCCGATGACCTACGACTCGGCGGGCGTGAACTACAACTTGGAAAGTGCGGGCATGATTGAGATTTTTGCGGAGCAAAATGGCAAGCGTGTGAACATGGCACCCGGAAAATCCATCAACGTGGAACTGGTTTCCAATGTGAATACCTCCCCTACCCTTGACGTGCCGCTGGGCTACAATATCTACAAACTAGACGAGAAAAACAGGCAGTGGGTGTATCAAGACATTGACAAAATGGAGGTACTGAGCGATGACCCCCAGGATACTGGCCTTGATAAAAACAGCCCGTACTATCCCGTGCAAAAGGCCCTTGCCGAAAAAATGCTCGCCATCGAAGTAAGCGAGACCGCCGATCTAGCAAAGCTCGAAAAAACCATCCCCAAGCCCCAAGAACCTACAAAAATCCAGAAAGCCACCAGCAAAGACCATGTATTCAACCTGGACATGGCGGATGTTTTGCCAAAAAACGAAGGCGAAGCCACCGAGGCCGAAGCCCAAGAATTGCGGGAGCTTTACCGTAAATACGCAAAAATGCTCTGGCAACTCAGCCCAAAAGCAAGCATCAGCCACGAGCAGTTGCAACGGGAGTTCAGCTCGGTGTCTAGCCTGAAAATCAAGCAGACCGAAGGCCAAACCTACGAGTTGACCCTCGAAAAGCAGGGGACTTCCATCAAGGTGCCGGTGGTGCCAGTGTTGAGTGGGAACGACTACGAGCGGGCACTTGCTGATTTCAACAAGGATTTTGCCAGCTACCAAAAGCTCAATGCTGAACGGGAAGCCAAGCTTGCTGCCCAACGGGAAGCCATTTCGAAGCGCTACGAAGCAGAAAAAAGGCTGGCAACCCTGAAATTTGAAGAACGCATCGAGGAATTGCGCAACCAAGGGCTTGATTACGCTGCCAACCAAGAAATCATCAAAAAGAAAGTGGTCAACCGGTTCGCCGCCTCCGAGTTTGGTGTGTGGAACTGCGACCGGCCAGTGCCCCCGCAAATTCTGCAATTGGCAGCTAGCTTTAAGGACAAAAACGGTAACCCGTTTAAGAACAAAGCTGCCTACTTGGTGGACAAAAGCAGGAACACCGTTTACCAATTTTTGGCCACCGACGATGCTATCCTTCGTTTCAACAAAAATTCGGAAAACCTGCTTTGGATAGTCACTGAGGAGAACAAAATCGCCGTCTTCCGGCCTGAGCAATTCAAGGAGATTGACGCCAAGGAAAAACGATTTGATTTTGTTCTGGAATCGGTTGACCGGGAAATCAAAACCGAGCAAGACATCCGGGAAATCCTCTACCTGTGACCTGTTTGGAAAGGTTAATCAGAGGTAGCATTTAAAAAGTATTATCATCTTCATCATCATAGGGCCCGCACCAACAAGGGTGCGGGTTTTTCTTTTCCCGTCGGACTAGTTCAGCTGTTTGAAATTACCCGCCACTTCCAGTTCCTTCGTACCACTTTTATAAAGGTAAAACCCTTCACCCGACTTCACGCCCAACCTACCAGCAGTCACCATGTTGACCAACAAAGGGCAAGGGGCATATTTGGGGTTGCCGAAGCCATCGTGGAGCACCCGCAGAATGGCCAAGCATACGTCCAAGCCTATGAAATCGGCCAGTTGGAGCGGCCCCATCGGGTGCGCCATGCCCAGTTTCATCACCGTGTCAATTTCTTCCACGCCAGCCACGCCCTCGAACAGCGAATAAATGGCCTCGTTAATCATCGGCATCAGGATGCGGTTGGCCACGAAACCAGGGTAGTCGTTCACCTCCACGGGCACTTTGCCCAAGGCACGGCTCATGTCCATCACCCGCTGCGTCACTTCATTGGAAGTGGCATAGCCCCGTATCACCTCCACAAGCTTCATCACTGGCACAGGGTTCATGAAGTGCATCCCGATTACCTGCGTAGGCCGATTGGTCACAGCGGCTATTTTGGTAATGGAAATGGAGGAGGTATTCGTTGCCAAAATGGCCTTGGAGGGCGCCAGTTCGTCCATTTGCCGAAAGATTTTCAGCTTGAGGTCAATGTTTTCAGTGGCAGCTTCCACCACCAATTCAGCCGTCTGCACACCAGTGTTCAGGTCAGTGTGGGTGGTCAAATTTGACAAGGTGGCCGATTTCCCTGCCTCATCCATGATGCCTTTGGACACCATGCGGTCAAGGTTCTTTGAAATAGTGGCCATTGCCCGGTCGAGGGCTTCTTGCGAAACATCTACCAGGCTCACTGTGTGGCCGTTCATGGCAAATACATGGGCGATGCCATTGCCCATCGTGCCAGCGCCGATTACGGTTATGTTTTTCATGTTAAAAATTGTTGGTTAGGAAATCCGTTTTTGCGGCGCAAATATAAGCTTCGCAATGGTCAAGCATTAGCCCTTCCTCACCGAAAACTTATGGGTCGTGGAAGAGGAATAATGCGACCCCGGCATAATCACCGTCGAAGGCCATTCATTCGGGGAGCGGTTGGGCGTATCGGGGAAGTGCTGGGTCTCCAGGCAAAGCCCCCAGCGGTCTTGGTAAACCACGCCTCCCTTGCCTTTGTACTTGCCGTCCAAAAAATTGCCAGAATAAAACTGGATGGCTGGCTCGGTGGTGAAAATGTCCATCTGGCGGCCACTTTCAGGGTCGTAGAGGGTGGCGGCGGGTGCTGTTTTATCAATTTTTGACAAGATGAAACAATGGTCGTAGCCTTGGCCGAAGTCCAATTGGTCGCCGCCCAAGGCGATGTCCTGCCCGATGGGTTTGGGCTTGCTGAAATTGAAGGGCGTACCCGCTACCGACATCAGTTCGCCTGTTGGAATCAGCTCCTTGTCCACCACCAAAAAGCCATTGGAATTAAGCGTAAGCTCGTGCGCCAAAATATCCCGCTTGGTGCCGCCCGTGAGGTTGAAATACCCGTGGTGGGTCAGGTTAACGTGCGTTTTCTTGTCCGGCGTGGCGAAGTAATCAATCTTCAGCTCGTCGTTGTTGGTGAGGGTGTAAACGACCCGCACCTCCAAATTGCCGGGATAGCCCTCCTCCATGTCGAGGCTGACGTAGTTGAGCACGAGGGTAGCCGCACCTTCCACAGTGCCCGGCACAGCTTCCCACAGCACTTTGTCGAAGCCTTTTTGGCCGCCGTGCAAGTGGTTGTTGCCGTCGTTTTTGGCCAGTGTGTAGGTCTTGTCGTCCATGACGAACTGGCCCTTCGCAATGCGGTTCCCGTACCTGCCCACGATGCAGCCGAAGTAGGGGTTGTCCTTCACGTACTCGTCGAGG
>JALOMF010000621.1 GCA_025455635.1 Saprospiraceae bacterium
GCTTCAAGGCTGCGCCGATCTCCTCTGCGTACTGTTTGAGCTTGAACCGTTCTTTCTCAAACGAATAAACCTCCACGGTCTTGCTCTTTGGGTCAACGAGCCAATACTCCCTGACGCCGTATTTCTCGTAAATGTCCTTTTTATCGCCCCGGTCGTAGATGGCTGTCCCTTTTGACAAAATCTCCACCACTAAATCCGGTGCCCCGATGACGACTTCTTCTTTTTCATCGAGGATATGGTATCGGTCTTTGCTGACAAAAAGCACATCGGGGTGGTAGGCGTTGCCATCGTCTAAAACGGTGTCGAGTGGGCCACTCAAGACTAAACCCATGTTTTTTTGCCTGACAAATGACTTCAAGGCCAAAAGGAAGTTACCGACTAACCCCTGATGCTTGATGGAGGGGCTTACTCTTCCAACTAATTGCCCATTTATCAATTCATAAAACAACGTGTCGTTTTTATCAAACTCCACTTGTCTAAACTCAGAATATGTAAGGCCGCTTTTGTGCATTTTAAAAAGGTAGTCAAATCACAAATGCCGCTCCGCATGGTAGCTCGACCGCACCAGCGGCCCACTCTCCACAAAGGCGAAGCCCCTTGCCAGCCCCTCCTCCTTGTACTCGGCGAACTGGTCGGGGTGAACGAACTCGGCCACTTCGAGGTGCATCTTGGTGGGTTGTAGGTACTGCCCGATGGTGAGCACGTCGCAGCCATGCGCCCGCAGGTCGTCCATGATTTGGAGCATCTCGTCACGGGTTTCGCCGAGGCCGACCATCACGCCAGACTTGGTGCGCTTGCCATATTCCTTGGTGCGCTTGATTTGCTCCAAGCTGCGGCTGTACTTGGCCTGTGGGCGCACCTTGCGGTAGAGCCGCTCCACGGTTTCCATGTTGTGGCTGACCACCTCTTGGCCGCCCTCTATCATGCGCTCCAGTGCTGGCCAATTGGCCTTGGTATCGGGTATCAGCGTCTCGATGGTGGTGCTGGGCGACATTTCCTTGGTAAGCCGAATGGTCTGGTACCAGATTTCGGCGCCACGGTCGGCCAGCTCGTCCCGATTCACGGAGGTGATGACGGCGTGTTTTACCTGCATGAGCATGATGGCCTCGGCCACCCGGCGTGGCTCGTCGGCGTCGTACTCCGGCGGGCGGCCCGTTTTCACGGCGCAGAAGGAGCAGGAGCGGGTGCAGGTATTGCCGAGAATCATGAAAGTGGCCGTGCCCTCGCCCCAGCACTCGCCCATGTTGGGGCAGTTGCCGCTTTGGCAGATGGTGTGCAGGCCGTAGGTGTCCACGAGGTTGCGGACGTGCTTGTATTTTTCACCGATGGGCAGCTTGACACGAAGCCATTCTGGCTTGCGGCGGCGGGCTTCGGCGGGTTCTGTGATTGGTAGTTCTATCATTCGATTGCGGATTGCGGATTGCGGATTGCAGCCCCGATTCCGAAATCCGTAATCGTAAATCCGCAATCAAATCACCATCTTTTTCCGAACTGCAAATTTAGGAAAAGGTTGAGGAAGAGGAAGTTGTTTTCGACACCGTTGATTTCGACCATGATGGGTGCCTCACGTACGAAGGCATCCACCATGATGCCACCCTCGAAGGACTTGAGGTACTCGTCGAATGCTCCCCAATCGAAGTGTACGGAGAAGCGGGCGTGGGCACCGGGCAGCAGGGAGATGTGGTTCAAGCCCTTTGTCCAAGCGGAGCCGCCGTGAATATCGTTGATGTCCAAGAAAGATTCGGCAGTATTCTCGGTGTACCTAGCCGAGTAGGTCAGGTTGTTGTTATCGCTGTAAGAAAGCTCTAGGTAGTAAGGCTTCAGGATGCCGAGCGTTGCGCCAGCTTCATAGGAGATGCCGACGGCCACGCCTTTGTGCTTTGCTTTTTCGGAGAAATACCGCTTGGCCCCCATGCCGAGCCGGGCAACGATGAGGTTGTTTTGCTTGCCATATTTAAAGGCTTTCGACACCCGGTTGTTGAAGGAGCTGGGCGTATCCTGCCGCTGCTTGTACTCTTGGGAGTGTTTTAGCTCACCCAGTTCAAAAAGCCAATATTTGGTTCGGTAGTAGGTCTGCAGCTTGCCCATGCTGATGCCAAACCCAAGGCCGCGGGTGTGCATCCTGAAGTTCATCGCAAATTCTTGGTTATAAACGATGCCCTTGGAGGGGTCTTCCAATTGTTTTGGCTGTATGGTTTCCTGCGCCGATAGGGCACTTGCGCAAACAAACACCAGGAAAAACAGTAAGTATTTGTCTATTCTCATGGCAGACGATTTTCAGTAAATGAACGATGGGCATTTTTTGACGCCTAAAAATAAGGGGAATCCAGCAGAGAAACGAGCGCCAAAATGCTTTTGTTTAAAATCTTTTTCCGGCCTACGGCCAAATAGCGCACAAAAAGCAGCTAGTGGCAGTTTTTGTGCCAGCATTTAGCACGGGTTCGGGCGGCTGCCGTACCTTTGTGGAAAAACAGCACTACCATGCTAAAATTACTTTTTTGGGGCGTCATTGGATACATCGTTTACCGCTACTTCCAGATGAAAGGACAAATCAAGGAAGGCCGCCACCGCGACTTTGCGCAGCACCAAGCACATGAGCAGCCAAAGCAACCCGCCCATCGGCGACATGGTGCTTGAAAAAAACAACCAGTTCATCGCCTTCAACAAGCCTGCTGGGCTGCCCGTGCAAGCCGACAAGACGGGCGACAAGCCGCTGGTTGACCTCGCCGAGATTTACACCAAGTCAAAGCTCTACCTTGTACACCGCCTCGACAGGCCAGCGTCGGGGTTGGTTGTTTTTGCGAAGACAAAAACGATGGTTGGTTCGCTGACCGACCAATTCAAGGAACGCTCGGTGCACAAAACCTACCTCGCCGTCGTTAAGGATTTGCCGAAGGAGCCACAAGGCACCCTCCGCCATTTTTTACAAAAAAACCAAAAAAACAACCGCTCGAACACTACGGAAAGCGAGACAGGGGGCGACCTCTCCGAGCTTCAGTACCGGGTGCTCGGCAGCAGCGACAACTATCACTTGCTGGAGGTGCAGCTCATCACAGGCCGACACCACCAGATACGCGCCCAACTGGCCGCCATCGGCTGCCCCATCAAGGGCGACGTGAAGTACGGTGCCCGGCGCAGCAACCGTGACCGCTCCATCCACCTGCACGCTTGGAAACTGGGCTTTCAGCACCCGGTATCGGGTGAGCAGGTAGAACTGACGGCCCCACTGCCCGATGATGCGGTGTGGAAAGCGTTCGGCGGGGTTTTGAAACAAGAAAAAACGGATAATCAATAAGTTAGAAGCTTATGAAAACTAATAAAAAAGTACTTTCGACAGTGC
>JALOMF010000622.1 GCA_025455635.1 Saprospiraceae bacterium
CTTCGCAAAATCAGCGAAATTATGTCCACGGGCTTGACGCAACTGCTTGATTTTCAACCCGAATATGATGCGCTCGTTCGGCGATTTCTGGCTCATGGGGGCAAAGGTAGGGGGATTCGGGCGAAAATTCGCTTGTTTTTCGCTGACAATAGCCATTGGATATCATGATTCTTGAAGCGGGCATTGCATCCCAAAACATATAAAACCATAAGCATCAGCGTCCATCAGCGTCAAAAAACACCCCTTCCCGTCCCAAATCATCATTTGACACGCCCCAAATCCTGATATGAAGCACCGGGCGGGGCAGGTCGCCGGATTTTTGCGTCATTCTTTTCACAATTAAATCTTTTCCAAAAATGAAAAATGCCATCAAATCCATCCTCAACGGTTCTGCCGCTTCCGGCACTTTGACGCATGAAATCGCCTACCTGCTGTTCCGCTTTTACTGCGGCTTCACCATTGCCAAGGGCGCTGGCCTTTCCAAGGTCTTCCATAAAATAGACGAAAACGGCACGGACGCTTGGGACAACCTCGCCTTTGGGGTGCCGCAGTGGTTCGTGGACCAAGTCGGCGAGATTGGCTTCACGTTCATCTCCCCCGCTTTCTGGGCGCATTTGGCGGTTTACGGCGAGTTCATCGGCGGGCTGCTGGTGGCGCTGGGGCTGTTCACCCGCATCTCGGCCATCCAGTTGGCCTTCCAGTTCTTCGTGGTGTCGTTCATCTGGTACGACGAGCCGATGCCCTTTGCCATGTACTACCAGCAGTTGATTTTCTGGGGCTTTGTGCTTATCGCTGCGGTGGGCGGTGGGCGTTTTTCGCTGGATAAACGGTTGGAAAACAGGCAGTTGCGCATCGATTTTTCCGCCAAGAACCTCGCCGTGGCGGGCTGCCTTGTGCTGCTGCCGATGGTGGGTTTTTCGCAGGAACAAACTGAGGTGAAACGGGTCAGTTTCAGCCTAAGCAACCCGTCGCTCAAGGCCAAGGACTTGGAAGTGCGTTATTTTGACCCAACCACGAAAAAATCGGCAGGCTATGGCTTCCACCTCGGCCCACTGCAACACCATGCCGACAATAAGCCCGTGGGTACCCGTGTTTACCTAAAAAAATGGGACGGCTACAAGCTCGCTTTCGTGCTTACCCATGAAGATGACGGGAGAAAATTTGACATCGGAAAGTCCTATGAAATCAGCCGTGAGCAGTGGCTGCAAGCCGCTCGTGACGAGGAAAGCGAACGCATCGCCGCATTGGAAGATGCCAATGCCGCCGACGATTTAGAGGTATTTGCAAAGCAAAAAGGGCTTTCGATGGTTACATTCGTCGTTGCGGGTAAATCGCCGTTTAAGCATCAAGTACACGTAAGGGCGCAGTTGCCTTTGGTGGATGAAAAAACAAACCACGGATTTAGCCGGAAACTCAGCACATTCAGCCGGTTTCAGGTTAGCTACCCCGTTGGAACTAAAATTTACCTTTGTGATGGGCCCTATTGGAACGGCGACGTAAAAGAGACCCTGCTGCTCACCGTGGACGCCGAGAAACAGAATTATTTGTTCAGGATATAATGCACTGGTTGATAAGGGTTTATAACGGTTGATAAGGGTTGATGCAGGCCCTTATAAACCCTCATCAACCCTTATCAACCTTTATCAACCAAGAAAATGCAATTCAACTTCAACCTCTACTCCACGCCCCTGCTCTTCGGCTTCGTGCAGGCTTGGATATACGCCGTGCTGTTTTGGCTGCGGGGCTGGCGCAATGAGCGGCTATCCGATTGGCTGCTGGGGTGCTTGCTGGTGGTGATGAGCTTCGAGATTTGGGAGTATATGCTAGGCTTTGCGGGGGTTGAAATCTTGTGGAAAGAGCTGGAGTTTTTCCCCCGCAATTTCAGCTTGCTGCTACCGCCATTGGTTTGGTTTTACTTGCGGAGCCAGTTCAACGCCGATTTCAAGTTCCAGCGCAAGGATTTGGTGCATGCACTCCCTTTTCTGCTATACTTCGTTTATCATGTGGTGGTGTTTTCGATGGGTAGCGAGTTCGTGGAGCGCTGGAAGCAGAACGTACACTACAATTACGGCATCGAAAACATCCAAGCATTGCTCACGGTCGGGGTGCAAATCCTGTATTTCTTCTGGTCGTACAAGCTCTACCAGCAGTACCGCACATGGTCGCCCAGCGAGTTCTCCAATGTGGAAGCGGTCAGTTTCAAATGGTTCCGCAATTTCTTGGTGGCCTTCATCGCCTCAAGTGTCATCGGCTGGGGCATGACCCTGATAGACATCTCGCTCGACCTCGACTTCTGGCATGACTGGTGGGACGAACTCTTCAACGCTGGCCTGATTTACTACCTCTGCATCGCCGGGTATGCGCAGACGCAACCCCGCCGCCTGCACTTCGAGCCGACCGCTTTAGCCTCAGAGCTTCCCGCCGAGGACGTGCCCATTTTGCCGAAGGCGGAAAAACTGCCCGACGAGGACTTGCAGAACTGGAAAGCCCAAATCGAGCACCTGATGACCGACGAACGCCTCTACCTCGAACCCGAACTGACCCTGAGCGACCTCGCACGCCGCTTGCAGACCAACGCCTCGGTGCTATCGGCAGTGGTGAAAACGCCTGCTTGCAGACCCCAAGGCCAGCCACCTTTCCCTGCTAGGCATCGGGCTGGAGTGCGGCTTCAATTCCAAATCCACCTTCAACCGGGCATTTCGCAAGGTGACGGGCGTGGCACCGAGCGAGTGGGTGACGAAAGCATAAAAAAAGCCCACGCACCTACTGGCACGTGGGCTTATGAAACTATTTTGTCAGCATGACCTCAGCCCGGCTGGTCAGTTGCTCGAAGTGGTCGTTGAGCCTTCCAAACGCTTCTTCCAAATCCGTTTCCTCGCCTTCGTTCACCGTTGCGAGAAACTTTGAAATGGTGGCGCTGAACTCGTCAATCTCCCACAAAATGCCTTCCAGCCGTTCTGACTTCAAGGACGGCGAAATCGAAAGC
>JALOMF010000114.1 GCA_025455635.1 Saprospiraceae bacterium
CACCCTTCACGGCCTTGAAATGGTGCTGGTGGTGCCAGATTCGGTAGGGCCCAAGCCGCTGCTCGTCCACAAAAAACTCCCGCTCCCGCAGGTGCGTGATTTCGGTGACCCAGAGCATCGGGATGCCCAAGAGCGGCTTCACGTGGTAGGTGATGAACATGCCCGGATAGGATTTTTCGGGCAGTACCGAAGTCGGGATGAGGTTCATTTCCTTGGGGGTGATTTTCGACAGGTTGCTGGGGTTGGAGAAGAACTCCCACGCTTCGTCGAGGCTGATGGGCAGGGTCTGAATGGTCGTTAAACGGTGCATTTTACTGAAGATTTGTGGGTTCGAAGATTCGTTAGAGAGCTACCAAAACATGGTATGTTGAATTTAGTTTTCAAATCCTCCAATACACGAATCTTTAAACCCCTGCCTTCGGCAAACAAGCCCACATCCTCAAAACGGCTTCACATTCTTTTCGCAGGGTTTCAGCCACTCCCGCACTTGCAGGTGCTCCACGACGGGCAAATTATTGCCCCAAGATGTGTGGATATAGTTGATGATATTGGTGATTTCAAACTCCGTAAGCCGCTCAATACCAGCCATTTCGGTGTCATAAACTTGGCCATTGACCGTCATTTCGCCCTTGATGCCGTTGCGGATGATGCAAGGGATTTTCTCCGGGTATTTTTGCAAATAATCGGCCCCTGCAAGCGGCGGAATCAGCCCTTTCAGGCCGCTGCCATCGGCCATGTGGCAGTTCTCGCAGAAATTGGTGTACAGGATTTTACCCTGCTGGTAGGGGTAGGTTTCGCAAGCCGAAAGGGCTAAAAAAACGAGTAATACAAGGACGTAAATGCTATTTTTCATTCAATAATTTTTCGATGTCTTTCATAAAACGGTCAACGTCTTCGGGGTCGGTACCGTCACAGAACGAGCGGACGTGCCTGTTTTTGTCCACCAAAATGAGGCGTCCAGAGTGGTCGTAGCCGCCAGGTGCGGTAGCGTCTTCCTGCGCAACGCTGAAGTAGTCGTCTGCTATCCCATAGATTTCAGCTTGCGGGCCTGTCACGAAATGCCATTTTTCAGCGGAAACGCCGAGGTTTTGGGCGTATTTGTTCAGGGCTGCCACGGTGTCGTACTTGGGCGCCACGGTGTGGGCCATGAGCAGCAGGTTTGGCTCGTCCTTGAATTTGTCGTGGATTCGGAGCATTTGCTTGGCCGTTTTTGGGCAAATGGTTGGGCAGGCGATGAAGAAAAAATCGGTGACATACGCCTTGCCAGCGAAGGTGGCGTTGTTCACCACTTGGCTGTCTTGGTTCACGAAACTGAAATCAGGGATGGTGTGGTAAATGGTGTCGCCTTTTGGCCCTGCCTCACGCTCGCCTAAAATTGGCAGTGTTTTAGGCTCAAAACTGGTTTGGCAGGCATTAAAAATGGCGAAAAGAATAATTGCGAATCCTAAATATCTCATCTAAGTTTTTTTGCGGTAAAAATAGGAAACTTGGCGCCAGTGGATATTCGAGAAAGGCCCTGACATTTGTCGCTTCGGCCAGTTTGTAACAGATTCCTACATTTGCAGTTCACAAGATTTTCGTTTTTTCAAAAGCATCACTCCAATATGAAATCCTTCCAAATAATTTTATTGCTTTGTTTTGGCCTTTGTTCCAATCCTTTTTTTGCTCAAACTGACAAGATGCAGAATGGGCTGGCGAAAACCAATCCCGACCTGATGGCGACGAAAAATAAAATGACGCTGCGCAATTTCACAGATGCAGAACTGAACAAGTTCCCAGTGTATGACGGCAAGGACTTGGGCCTGACCTACACCAAATCACGGTCAATTTTCAAAGTGTGGACACCGCCTGCAAGTTCCGTGACGCTCTACCTGTACGACCAGCCCCGATTCACCGAACCCATCGCTGCACATACCATGAAAAAGGGCAAGGACGGCGTTTGGCAAGCCAAAATCAAAGGTGACTTGGCAGGGAAATACTACGATTTCGAGGTGACTATTGACTCGTTCAAGCTCGAACGCTCCGTTGACCCCTACGCCAAGGCTGTGGGCACAAACGGTGAGCGTGGCCAAATATTGGACTTGAACAAAACCAACCCAACCGGCTGGGAAATGGACAAGCGGCCAGCACTTTCAAGCATCGCCGACATCATGCTCTACGAGCTGCACCTGCGTGACATATCCATCCACCCTTCTTCAGGCATTAAAAACAAGGGCAAATACCTCGGCGTGGCCGAAACGGGCACCAAAACCCCAAGCGGACTTGCCACGGGGCTTGACCACCTCAAAGAACTGGGCATCACGCACGTCCATATCATGCCCGCTTTCGACTTCCGCTCCATTGATGAGTCGGTCAAAAACCCGCCCTACAATTGGGGCTATGACCCTCAAAATTACAACGTCCCAGAAGGTAGCTTCTCCACCGACCCTGCCGATGGCGCAAAGCGGATTTTGGAGTTCAAGACCATGGTGAAGGCCCTGCACGACAACGGCTTGCGGGTGGTGATGGACGTGGTGTACAACCACACCGGCTCCACCGACGAATCCGTTTTCAACCGAATCGTACCCTATTACTATTATCGCAGAAATGCAGATGGAAGTTTTTCCAATGCATCCGCCTGCGGTAATGAGGTTTCATCGGAGCGCCCCATGTCCCGAAAATTCATGTTGGAATCCATGCTTTACTGGGCAAAAGAGTACCATGTTGATGGCTTCCGGGTGGACCTCATGGGCATCCACGACATCGAGACCATGAACCAAATCATGGTCGAGCTTCGCAAAATTGACCCTACCATCTTCGTTTACGGCGAAGGTTGGACAGCGGGTAGCAGCCCATTGGCAGAGGAAAAACGAGCCGTGAAAGCCAATGTCTCCAAGTTGGATGGCATCGCTGCGTTCTCTGACGAATTTAGGGACGGTGCGAAGGGGCATGTGTTCACCCCAAATGCCAAGGGCTTCATCAACAATGAATACAAGCTGGAGGAAAGCGTGAAATTCGGCATAGTAGGTGCAGTGGCACACCCGCAGGTTGACCTGGAGAAAGTCAACTACACCAAAAAAGCTTGGGCCAAAACCCCACAGCAATGCATCAACTACGTCTCCTGCCACGACAACCACTCGCTTTGGGACCGTCTTTTGCTTTCGTGCCCAAAAAACACGGAAACCGAGCGAATCAACATGAACAAGCTGGCGCAAACGATGGTATTCACGGCGCAAGGCATACCGTTCCTTCATGCGGGCGAAGAATTCGTCAGGCACAAAAACCTGGTGGAAAACAGCTTCGAGTCCAGCGATGACATCAACCAGATTGACTGGGACAACAAGGCCAAATACTTAGACCTGTTTCAATACTACCAAAACCTTATCAAGCTCCGCAAAGCGCACCCTGCTTTTAGGATGACCAGCCAAGCCCAAATCGAGAAGCACCTGCAATTCCTGAGCTTTGGACACGACAATGTAGTCGGCTTTGTGCTGGGAGAACATGCGAATGGCGATAGCTGGAAGCGGATTTTGGTAATTTACAACGGAAACGCCAGGGGCAAGGAACTGCCCGTGCCCGATGGCAATTGGAAGATTATTTGCACCAACAACCGAATAGACTTAAACGGCATGGGCGCCAATTTGACAGGCTTTGCAATGGTGAACCCTTACAGTGCCTATATTTTGGCGGAAGAGTAACGAAGGCAGCAAGTGAGGCTGATTGAAAAACCTAATATCTCTAACCAATATATTATATGAAAATTGACATACTTGCAATCGGTGTCCACCCAGATGACGTAGAATTGAGTTGCAGCGGCACCTTGCTTCGCCAGCTATCACAAGGCAAAACAGTTGGGCTGCTCGACCTGACACGTGGCGAGTTGGGGAGCCGTGGCAGTGCCGACTTGCGTGACCAAGAAGCCGCCAATTCTGCCAAAAAAATGGGGGCGAGCTTCCGTAAAAACCTTCGCATGGCAGATGGTTTCATGCAGTACAGCCAAGAAAACCTGCTTAAAATCATCGAAATCATCCGTTGGTGCCGGCCCAGCATCGTGCTCGCCAATGCGCCCGACGACCGCCACCCCGACCATGGCCGGGCCGCCAAACTTGTTGCCGATGCTTGTTTTTATGCTGGTTTGATAAAAATAGAGACCAGCTACGAAGGCAGGGCGCAAGTCGAATGGCGGCCCAAGGCAGTTTACCACTATATTCAAGACAAAGATTTACAGCCCAGCTTTGTGGTTGACATCAGCCCGTACATTGAAGAAAAGATGGATTTGATATTGAGCTTTCGCTCCCAATTTTTCCAATCGGAGGAATCCGTGTACAATACAGAGCCTCAAACGCCGATTTCGGGACGTGATTTTTTGGAATTCGTCAAATCGAAAAACCGGTCATTTGGGCGGCCCATCGGCGTTGAATTTGCCGAGGGCTTCATTGCCGCACGCATACCCGGCGTGAATGACCTTTTTGACCTGGTTTAATCCCAGTAGCCCAAGCAAAGTAAATGTTTCTGAAATCAAATTAAATTTTCAAGAAACTTGAACGGGAAATACCTACCTTTGCGCCGCTGTAACTGATTTCCGTAATCACTAACGGCTAAAAACAGACTCATGGCATGAGTTGAATGTTCAAATGTGTATGTGTTTAAACGGTTTCGATAGCAACTCAATTTAAGCATAAACGATTGAAGGTCAACAAGTTACAGCACCATGAGTGGTGTTTTTTGCACATTTTATTTTTACAATGGCAGTTTATTTATCGCAAGAAAAGAAAAACGAAATCTTTTCTAAGTTCGGTGGAAGCGAACACAACACCGGTTCAATAGAAGGTCAAGTTGCACTTTTCACCTTCCGCATCAAAAGCCTTTCCGAGCACCTTAACAAGTTCAAAAAAGACCACGCAACCCGTCGCAGCCTGCTCATGATGGTAGGTAAGCGCAAAAGCTTGCTGGAATACTTGAAGCGCAAGGATATCATCAAGTACCGTGCGCTGATTGCTGAACTTGGAATCCGTGGTTAATCCATACCAAAACAGGAACAAGCCCTCACTTGCAGGGCTTGTTCCGTTTTCCATCAAACCGAAAAGAATGGGTATTCACTGCTAGGCTTCAACGCCTCAATTCATCGGTGAATCAAAGCTGACATAGCGCTTCAACCTCAACAAGCATTTGTGAGCATTGAGGCCATGAGTAATCAAGCTCATTTAGTCGGCCAGTCAAATTGTTAAAACAGTATCTTACATAATCCGGCTTGGCAAATGGTCAGGCCACAATCACTCAAAAATGGGTAAACAAATTCCAACCACTACTTCCTTCAATTTGCCGGATGGCAAGGAAGTAATCATTGAAACGGGCAAGCTAGCTGCCCAAGCCGATGGTTCCGTCGTTGTCAGGGTTGGCAACACCATGCTGCTGGCGACTGTCGTAGCAGCGCAAAAGGCCAAAGAAGGCCAAGCATTCTTTCCACTTTCTGTGGATTACATGGAGAAGTTCGCAGCAGCTGGGCGTATTCCCGGCAACTTTTTCCGAAGGGAAGCCAAATTGTCGGATTACGAAGTCTTGGTTTCAAGGCTGGTTGACCGTGCGATTCGCCCCTTGTTCCCAGATGGTTTCATGTGCGAAACACAGGTTATCATCCAATTGATTTCTGGCGAAAAAGACGTGCCCGGCGATGCTTACGCAGCATTGGCTGCATCGGCAGCACTTACGATTTCGGATATTCCTTGGGCTGGCCCAATCTCTGAGGTTCGGGTAGCCCGAATTGATGGTAAATTTGAGGTAAACCCAGGCAAAGCTGCCTTCGCAGGTTCTGACATCAACCTCATCGTTGCTGCCGACATGAACAATATCATGATGGTGGAAGGCGAATGCAAAGAATGCTCTGAGGCGGACTTGGTCGCTGCCATCAAGGTAGCCCACGATGCCATCAAGGTACAATGCCAAGCACAGCTCGAACTGGCCAAAATAGTGGGTGGCAAAGCACTCACGCAACGTGAACTGGAACCACAGCCACAAAACGAGGAAGTTGAAAAGCGAGTGGCCGAGCTCGGCAAAGACAAGTTTTACGAAGTGGCAAAAGCTTTCTTGGACAAGCATGACCGCAAGGAAAAATTTGCTGAAATCGAAGCCAGCATCATCGAAACCCTTACTGCTGAAAAAGGTGAGGAGTTCATGGTCGAAAACGCTGCGATTGCCAAGGGCTATATTGACACTTTGAAAAAGAAGGTAGTTCGCAACATGGCACTGACCGACGGTGTGCGCCTCGATGGCCGCAAACCTGACGAAATCAGGCATATCTGGTGCGAAACCGACTACCTGCCTTCCCCGCACGGTTCTGCGTTGTTCACAAGGGGCGAGACCCAATCGTTGACCACCGTGACCTTGGGCACCAAGCTTGACGAGGCCATGATGGACACGGCGATGGAGATGGCTTACGAAAAATTCATCCTCCACTACAACTTCCCACCATTCTCAACAGGTGAAACCAAGCCGCTTCGTGCGCCTGGCCGCCGGGAAATTGGCCACGCCAACCTCGCCAGCCGCTCGCTAAAAACAACCCTTCCTGACGGCTTCCCTTACACCATCCGGGTAGTTTCCGACATCTTGGAGAGCAACGGTTCTTCCTCAATGGCCACCGTTTGCGCAGGCTCATTGGCTTTGATGGATGCAGGTGTTCCTGTGAAAAAAGCCATTTCAGGCATCGCAATGGGCATGATTGCCGAAGGCGGCAAATATGCCATCTTGAGCGACATCCTCGGTGACGAGGATGCTTTGGGTGACATGGACTTCAAGGTGACCGGCACGGTGGATGGCATCTGCGGCTGCCAAATGGACATCAAGATTGATGGCTTGAGCTACGAAGTGCTTGAAAAAGCCCTTTCACAAGCCAAAGAAGGACGACTCCATATTTTGTCAAAAATGGCAGAAGCCATGGCCGAGCCAAGGGAAGACCTCAAACCCCACGCACCACGTATTGCTGAAATCTTTATTGACAAAAGCTATATCGGCGCAGTTATCGGCCCAGGCGGTAAAATCATCCAAGAAATCCAGAGCACTACTGGTACCATTATCAATATCGAAGAGATTGGCGACCAAGGCCGTGTGACCATTGCCAGCCCGAACAAGGCGAACATTGACGCAGCACTCGCTCGGGTTCGTCAAATCACCTTCACACCAGCCATTGGCGATGTTTACGATGCGGTTGTGAAAACGGTGATGCCTTATGGTGTCTTTGTGGACTTCAGCGGCAAGAGCGGCTTGTTGCACGTGACTGAAATGTCGCACACCCGCATTGACAGCGTGGAAGATACCTTCCAAGAAGGCGACCCTGTGAAGGTAAAGCTGATTGGCATTGACAAAACCACTGGCAAACTTCGCCTGTCAAGGAAAGCCCTGATGATGAAACCCGATGGCACCATGCCCGCCGACGATGAATACAACGAAGACGGTGACGGCGGCGGCGGTGGAAACCGTGGCGGCGGCGGCTTCCGTGGCGGAGGAGGCGGCGGTGGAAACCGTGGCGGTGGCGGCGGCGGCCACCGAGGCGGTGGCGGAGGCAGGAGGTAATCCCCTTCCCGACCATGATTTTCAACTAATTGATTTTCAATTAAATACAGAATGGTCAGGCCTATTGGGCCTGGCCATTTTTTTCTTTCAAAAACTAGTGGCCATTAAGTTTCACAAAATATTTTGCCCTGAACAAACTTGGACATACCTTTGAACGAATAGAAAAGCACCAATGACTAAACTAATTTTAAACCAGATACCACCAGATAAATGAGAAATCGAGCAATAATCACCAACGTCAAGCCATTGCTGGCCGATGGCAGCTACTACCTAAAAAGGATACCAGGCGAAGAAGTAAAAATCACTGCTGATATTTACTGTGATGGCGATGAAATACTCAGGGCTGCTATCGTTTACAAACTGGAAGGTAGTGATGAATGGCAAGAAGTAGCCATGCAGCCAACCGAAAACGAGCAATGGGAAGGCAAGTTTTTTGTGTTGAAGCAAGGCTTTTATCTCTACAAAATCGAGGCATGGGTTGACCACCTCGCTACTTGGTACCACGGCTTTTTGTGGAAAAACAGCGCTGGGCAGAACCTTGCCAACGACATGCTCATGGGTACTGTCTGGCTCAAAAAAAGCGCCGAACAGGCCGATAAAGCCACCTCGAAATTGCTGCTACAATGGGCCAAGTTGATGGAAAACCCGGCCAAGTACAACGAAGCAAAAGAAATACTGCTAAGTGAAGAGGCGGCCAAAATATTTGGCCTTTGCAGGCTAAAGCAGTTCCCAACCGTGTTCGACAGGAATATGCTGGTAAGGGTTGGGCGGCCAAAAGAGCTTTTCAGCACTTGGTACCTGATGTTCCCCCGCTCTTCTAGCCCCATACCAGGCCAACATGGCAAGCTAATTGATTGCCAAGCATTGTTGCCACGCATCGCAGATATGGGTTTTGACGTGCTGTTCCTACCTCCAATTTTCCCAATCGGGAAAACCAATAGAAAAGGAAAAAACAACAGTGTCGTAGCGGCCAGTGACGATGTAGGCTCACCTTGGTCGGTAGGCAGTGAAGACGGAGGCCACAAATCCATCAACCCGTTGCTGGGAAAGATGTCGGATTTTGAGGCTTTGGTCAAAAAAGCAGACAAACTGGGCATTGAAGTAGCCCTTGACATAAGCCTGCGGTGTTCGGCTGACCACCCCTATATTGAGGAACACCCTGATTGGTTCAATCGGCTGCCCGACGGCAGGTTGGCAGTTGAGGAAGTGCCCCCACTCTACTACCAAGACATCGTTGACTTCAATTTTGAATGCGACGATTGGCGGGCACTCTGGGACGAAATGAAGAGCATTTTCATGTTCTGGGCTGAAAAAGGAGTGCGGATTTTTTATGCAAGCACGCCGCATCATCAGCCTTTCAGCTTCTGGCACTGGCTAATTGTTGAAGTTCAATCTGCCTACCCTGATGTTATCTTCCTTTCAGGTGCATTTACGAGAGCCATTATCCAAGAAGAGCTGGCCAAAGTTGGCTTTAACCAATCGTTCACCTATTTCATTTGGAGAAACTCCAGCAAAAGCGAGTTGCAACGCTATATCACTGAAATCATCAAAGGAGACACCAGCGAGTATGTCCACCCCAATTTCTTTACCAACACACCGGACATACTTCCCAGCTATTTAGCAGATAGAGGCCCCAATGCCTACCTGCTGCAATATGCGCTGGCAGCTATGCTTTCTTCCAACTGTGGTGTTTATGGCCCTGCATTCGAGCTGATGTACAACCAGCGTTTCCCTGGCAGCAAAGAGCGCTACAACCACTCTGAAAAATACGAGGTTGCCAATCACAACTGGGATACTAAGAACCGGGTGACAGATTTCATCACCAAATTGAATAAAATCAGGAAGGAAAACCCGGCCATGCACAATATCTTCAATTTGGTTTTCACCGGGACCGACAATGAACATACCATCAGCTTTGTGAGGGCTACGCCTGACTTGAAGAACATCATCTGGTGCATTGTCAACCTGGACCCTGACCACAGCCAAAGCGGCCATGTGGAGGTTCCCAGGGAGTTGCTTGGACTGAAAGGAAAATGGTTCAATTTGGAAGTGACGGACTTGTTGACGAACGAGACCTACCACTGGTTCAATGATTGGAATTTCATAGAACTAAGGCCAGACCGTTACCCACTTCATATTTTGAAACTCAGCGTATAGTACTGTTCAAAGTATAAATACCTTATTTTTTGAAAGGCACTTAATGATACGGTGCCGATTGCATGTCAAAGGCACAAACAAGAAAGAGGCGATACCAACTTTGGTATCGCCTCTATTTTTTAGCAGGGTAATATTCGTTGGAATGCGTTCTTACCAAGGGTTTGTCAATCAGATA
>JALOMF010000623.1 GCA_025455635.1 Saprospiraceae bacterium
TGTCAAGGTATTTTGGACTTGACGCCGAAGGAGAGGCCATAGGTATAAGCTGGATTTTTAGTTGACTTTTAGTCCAAAGTAAATTCACTTAGTTTCAAAAATTTCGATCCATCTCGGCTGAATTCAATTGAGTTTGTCCCAGAAACAGGGACGTTCAACACAAGAAGTAGTTCTCCGCTGGCTGCATCCCAAATTGCAACACGATTGCTAACAGTCGCGATTCGCCTTCCATCAGAACTAAATGCTGCCGCTCGAACCTGCCACTGCTACCACGATTTTGCGCATAGAATTAGGATTGGCGTTAAAGTTTTTCAAACAAAAAGGGGTGAAAGGGGTGTTTTGAGGAATTTGGTACTCTCGTTGCACAATGGGGTTAATTATTGACCAAGAGACCTAGTTTTTTGGTTTTGTCGGCAAATGAATTTGCCGACTATAATTTCACTTTTGAACAATTAAAATTATCATTAATGAAAAAAGTTCTGTTCGCTGCCCTTGCCGTCGTGGCCGTAGGGCTTGCTTTTGCTTTCATGCCGAAACCGGATGCGGCTGCTACATCCTCTAAAACCGAAGTTGCCGAAGGCGCCATAAACTGGATGACTTGGGACGAGGCCATCAAGGCCAACGAGAAAAAACCGAAGAAAATCTTCATTGACTTCTACACCGACTGGTGCGGCTGGTGCAAGAAAATGGACAAGTCCACCTTCGCCGACCCCGCCGTGGCCGAGTATGTCAATAAGAATTTTTACGCCGTAAAGTTCAACGCCGAGCAAAAAGAAGACGTGGTTTTCCAAGGCACTACCTTCTCTTGGAAATCTGGTGGCCGCAACGGCGTTCACATGCTGGCCTACGAATTGCTCGACGGTCGCCTCGGCTACCCAAGCTATGTTTATCTTCAGCCAAACTACGAGCGCATCTTGATTTCTCCGGGCTACAAAGACGTGCCGATGTTCCAAAAAGAACTCAAGTTCGTCTCTGAAGAGCATTTCAACAAAACGACTTGGGAGCAGTTCAGCACGGCTAATTGAGTCCAGAGTCCGCAGTCCACAGTCCGCAGTCTTGTATCAATTGTACGTCTTTGACTGCGGACTGTCGGACTTAAGACTGCCAACTAAATTATCTCTTCAAAAACCTCCTCCCCCGCCTTCGGCAAAAACCTGCCCATTGCTGCATTTTTCACTTGGTGCAGCTTCGCAAAACCTTCCAGCACTTCCTGAATGAACTGCTCGTCCACCAGCCTTTGCATGGCGTCGAACCCGTTCAGTTCGTTGCTTTCCCGGAACTTGAAAGTCTGCTCGTAAAGCCCCGTCTCAAACTTGACGGAGAGCTTGTTGTCCATCTTGAAAACCGTGATTTTCATGGACGGGTGCGGTATATCGCCGATGATTCTCATGAATGTGATTGCTGAATTGTTGGATTCCTGCCTGTTCGGCAGGCAGGGTTTGATTGTTGGAGTGCCAAAAATGGCTCAAAATCATAGGTGTGATGCTATGATGTTTTGTGAAATTAAACGATAGATTTCCTGCAAATCGGGTTGCCCATCGAGTTGCCGTAAATGCCGCTCGATGGTCGCCTCGTCGTGGCGGATGGCGGGGCCTGTCTGCATGGCAGCGGGCGGGCCGTTTTCCAACTTACCGACCGTCTCCTGTATCAGTGGCAAAAGCATTTCAAAAGGCAAATCGCCAACTTTCAAGATGTTTTCACCGATGGCAAAAAGATGGTTCGTGAAATTGTTGACGAAGACAGCGGCGAGGTGCAGCGTGGCCCGCTGCTGGTCGTTGATGGGGTAAACATGGGGGCTGATATTCAGGGCCAATGACCGCAAAAGCTCCCTGTCACTTGTTTGCGAAGCATCCACGCAAATCGGTATCTTCGTGAAATCGGGCTGCCGGATTTTTGAAAAAGTCTGCAAGGGATAAAGCACCCCGACCCGCTCCAGCCCCGGCGCAGCTTCGCTGAAAAGCTGCATTGGCGTAGCGCCAGATGTATGCACCACCAGCCTGTCAACGACACCATTGTCCGCCAGCCTTGCAGCGACCTCGCCGATTGCATCATCGTGCACGGCAATGAGGTAGAGGTCGGCGACAGTGGTGATTTCGGCTAAATCATCAACGGGCACAGCGCCCAGTTCATCGGCCAACTGCTTGGCTTTGAGCCAGTTGCGGCTGAAAACCTGCGTAAGCTCCTCCCCTACCCCGAACAGCTTTCTGCCCAGGTGGGTCGCCACATTCCCAGCGCCGATAAGTGCTATTTTCATGCACTTTTAAATTGAAGCAGACTCCGACTGCCCACCCACCTCGGTGGACAAGCTGCCTACTGTCGAACTGCCAACTGACTTTTCCTTCCGCCTACGGAACATCGCAATGCCCAGCCCCACCATCATCAGCGTGGACCCCAGCCAGAACAGGTTGATGCCGGGGAAAACAATCGTCTCCAACACGATATAGTCCGTGCGGAAGGACTTCTGCGCCACCTCGATGGGCAGCGGCTTCGTATTGGTTTTGCCTTCGGCAATTTGCACCTCAAACGATTCGGTGGCCGGGTCAATCTTGGTCAGGTAAAAATGCAGGCCCATCGAAGGGATTTCGCCCTTTTC
>JALOMF010000624.1 GCA_025455635.1 Saprospiraceae bacterium
AAAGGGTAGGGCAGTGCTTTTTCAGTTTTTTGATAAAATCATCGTGCAGCAGGTCGAAATGCGCCTCGAAGCCTTCCCATTCCCGGCCACTGTTGTCCAATTTAGCCTCGATTTTTTGAACAACTTTAGCAACATAATTAGCGTCCTGCTTCAACAGCATATTTTTTAACTCCGCCAGAAACTCATGGGCCGCATCCAATTGTAACTGCGCCGCAGCCAGCTCCTTGCTCTGTTGCCGTGCATCGGGCGGAGGGCTGGCCGACCGAGCGGCCGCTGTCTCCTCCTCCATCGCCAGTTGCACCCTCGATACCCAGTAACTGTATGCCTGCTGGCAAAGTGCATGGTTCAGGTTTGGCTCGTAAATGATGCCGGGCTTCACGTCCTGCAAGGCTTCCTCCAAGTTGGCGTAAATGCCCGTGGCAACGCCAGCCGCCCTTGCCGCCCCGACTGCCCCTGTGGTGTCCACCACCTCGATTTTGCTGTTGAGCAGGGTGGAGATGGTCTTCGCAAAAATCTTGGACTGGAACATATTGTCATTGCCCACCCGGATCACGTCCACATTCAGGCCCAGCTCTTTTAAAATATTGACGCCCATGACGAAGGAGAAGGCCACACCCTCCAACGAGGCCCGGTACAGGTGCGCCCTTGTGTGGCGGTTGAAGTCGAGGTTGAAAAAATGGGCGTTCACGTTGCGGTCTTCCAGCATCCGCTCGGCCCCATTGCCGAAAGGCAAAACACAAAGCCCATCCGAGCCGACGGGCACGGTGCTGGCCATGCGCTCCATGTCGGCATAGGAATGGTCGCTGCGGGCCACTTGGTGCTTTAGCCAACTGTACTCGATGCCCGCCCCATTCAGGCAGAGCAGCACCCCGATGCGGTCGTGGTTCTGCTCGTAATTGACGTGGGCGAAGGAGTTTACCCTTGATTTTTTATCAAAAACTGGTTTGTCCACGATGCCATAGACCACGCCCGAAGTGCCGCTGGTAGCCGCCACTTCGCCGGGCCGCAACACGTTGAGGCTCAGCGCATTGTTCGGCTGGTCGCCGGCCCGGTAGCTGAGGGGAGTGCCCTCGGCCAGACCTGTACGGGCAGCAGCAGCCTTGGTCAGTCTGCCTTGAATGGAAAAAGTCGGAACGATGTCGGCGAGCAAGTCTTTGCGTAGCCCGTAATGTTCGAGCAGGCGGTTGGCGACTTTTTTTTCCTTGAAATCCCAAAAAATCCCCTCCGTCAAACCAGCTAGGGTGGTAGTTGCCTCACCCGTCAGTTTCATGGCGATGAAGTCGCCCGGCAACAGTAGCTTGTAGGCTTTTTCATAAATGTCCGGCTCATTGTCCTTCACCCATTTCAGCTTCGAGGCGGTGAAGTTGCCGGGCGAATTGAGCATTTGCCGCAGGCAGTAATCCTCGCCAAGCTCCTCGAAAGCCTGCTGCCCAATGGCCACAGCTCGGCTGTCGCACCAGACAATAGATGGCCGCAGCACCTGCATTTCCTTGTCAATCAAAACCAATCCGTGCATCTGGTAGCTGATGCCGATGCCCATGATTTTCTTAGGGTCAATGCCCGTAGTTTCCAACAACCTGTGCGTTGCGGCGCAAAAGTGCTGCCACCAAACCTCCGGCTGCTGCTCGGCCCAGCCCCGCTGCCTCGAAATCATGTCCATCTCTTGGTCAGGGTAATGCGTCAGCCCCAAGACCTTGTGGGTCTTCGCATCAAGCAACGCCGCTTTGATGGTCGAGCTTCCGATGTCGTAGCCGAGTAGGTACATGTTGAGTCTTTCAGTCCACAGTCTTTCAGTCCGACAGTCCACAGTCTTCAGTCCGACAGTCCACAGTCGGTGCCGTGGTAGCAGCCACTGACTGCGGACTGAAGACTGCGGGCTACCAAATATGGTGAACCAAGGGACTTATCATTTCATCGTAAACTGCTTCTACGGCCTCCATTTCCATTTGGGTCAAGGGCTGTAGGTCGCCTGCGGCAATGTTCGGGGCCACTTGTTCGGGCCTCGAAGCACCGGGGATGACGGTGCTCACGGCGTCGAACATGAGCACCCAGCGCAGGGCAATTTGTGCCAATGAAAGGTCTGGGAAGATGGCCTTCAAGCGGTTAACTGCCTGTAAACCAGTCTCATAGTCCACACCAGAGAAAGTTTCTCCTTTGTCGAAATGCTCGCCGTTGCGGTTGTCGTGCCGATGGTCGCCGGGCTGGAAGGCGGTGCTCGCATCGTATTTGCCGCTGAGTAGCCCACTGGCCAGTGGCACCCGCACGATGACGCCGATGTTTCGTTTTTTTGCCTGCTCAAAAAACAACCCGGCAGGGCGCTGGCGGAACATGTTGAAGATGATTTGCACCGTGTCCACGTTGGGGTACTCGATGGCTTTGAGCGCCTGTTCCACCTTTTCCACGCTCACGCCCAGTTTTTGGATTTTGCCTTCGGCAATGAGTTGGTCAAACTCCTCGAAAATCTCCGGTCGGTAGTACACCTCGTTTGGCGGGCAATGCAGTTGGATGAGGTCAATGGTCTCCAAGCCCATGTTTTTCAGGCTGGTTTCGACGAAGCCCCGCAGCACTTGTGGCGTGTAGCCCTCGTTGACG
>JALOMF010000115.1 GCA_025455635.1 Saprospiraceae bacterium
CTAAAACTATTTGATTCTTTTTATCAAAACAACGGCACAAGGATACAGGCAAAAGCAGTGCCCGTTCTGAACTATTTTATTAAATCTGTGACATGGAAAATGCATATTAAATAGCAACCAGCATTAATTCATTTATTTTATAATTCATTGAAGTGCTAGTAAAAACAGTCATTTTGTCAGTAAAAAACCAGTGGCATACGCTTTGACATCTAAAATCTGTTAATTTCTTGTTGCCGTAAAAAGTTTCGTTGCAATGAGAAAAAACAGCAAAATTTCTTTCAAAAACTTCCTTTAAAATTTTCAATAGTCATGCAGAGAGGCAATATTTCGGTGCAATCCGAGAACATTTTCCCCATCATCAAAAAATTCCTGTACTCCGACCATGAGATTTTCCTTCGGGAATTGGTCGCCAATGCCATTGACGCCACCACCAAACTGAAGTCCGTCGCCTCCAGGGGCGAGCTGCAAGGCGAGGTCGGCGACCTCACCGTGGAAGTCATCATTGACAAAGAGGCGGGTACGCTCACCATCCGTGACAAGGGCATCGGCATGAGCGAGGAGGAGGTGAACAAGTACCTCAACCAAATCGCCATCTCCAGCGCCCAGGAGTTCGTGGACAAGTACCAGGGCGAGCACAACATCATCGGAAAGTTCGGCCTTGGCTTCTACTCCGCCTTCATGGTGGCCGATAAGGTGGAGGTCAACACCAAATCGTGGCGCACGGACGACGACGCCGTGAACTGGGTCTGCGATGGCAACCCAGAATTCAGCATCTCCCCCAGCGAAAAAAAGGCCCGTGGAACCGACATCATCCTCCACATCAGCGAAGACAGCAAGGAGTTTCTCGAAGAGAGCCGAATTGACGAGTTGCTGAAGAAGTACTGCAAGTTCTTGCCCGTGGCCATCAAATTTGGCACCCGCAAGGAAACCATTGACGAAGGCGAGGGCGATGAGAAAACCTCCAAGGAAATTGAGGTGGACAATATCATCAACAACCCCACCCCAGCATGGAAGAAGCAGCCCAATGAACTGAGCGACGACGACTACCGCAGCTTTTACGAAGAACTGTACCCGTACAGCTACCAAGCGCCGATGTTCTGGATTCACCTGAACATTGACTACCCGTTCAACCTGACGGGCATCCTGTACTTTCCGAAACTGAGCAATTCGATGGAAGTGCAGAAAAACAAAATCCAGCTCTACTGCAACCAAGTCTATGTCACCGACGAGGTGAAGGAAATCGTGCCCGACTTCCTCACGCTGCTGCACGGCGTCATTGACTCGCCAGACATCCCGCTGAATGTGAGCCGCAGCTACCTCCAAAGCGACAGCAACGTGCGCAAAATCACGGGCTACATCACCAAAAAAGTAGCCGATAAGCTGCACGAACTGTTCAAAGCCGACCGCAAGGCTTTTGAGGACAAATGGAAAGACCTAGGCGTTTTTGTGAAATACGGCATGTTGTCCGATGAGAAATTCCACGAAAAAGCCGTGGACTTCGCATTGCTGAAAAACGTGGACAACGAGTTTTTCACCTTCGAGGAATACCAAAAGAAAGTGGCCGATGCTCAGACGGACAAGCACAAGCGCACCGTCATGCTCTACGCCAACAATGCCGTGGAGCAGCACAGCCTCATCGAAGCGGCCAAGGAGCGTGGCTACGATGTGCTGGAGTTCGACAATGTGATTGACGCACACTTCATGCAGCACTTGGAGTACAAGATGAAGGACGTGACCTTCGTGCGGGTGGACTCCGATACCGTGGACAACCTCGTGCAGAAGGACGAAAAGCAGGAAAGCGTGCTCAGCGAAAAAGAACAGGAGACCGTGAAAGCGGTCTTCGATGAGCTGGTGAAAGGCAAGGTTGGGCCATCGGTCACGCTGAAGCCACTCTCGCCGAACGACCAACCCGTGCAGATTACCCGGCCAGAGTTCATGCGCCGCATGAAAGAGATGCAGGCACTTGGCGGTGGCGGCATGATGGGCATGGGCGACTTCGGCGACATGTACAATGTAGTGGTGAACACCAACCACCCCTACGTAGCCGACAAACTGCTAAAACTGCCAGAAGGCGACGAACGCAACAACCTCGGTAAGCACCTGCTCGACTTGGCGCTGCTCAACCAAGGCATGTTGAAAGGGGCAGAACTGAGCGCTTTTGTGAAAAAGAGCTTGGAGTTTTTAAAGTAAAAAAATTGCCGAAGGTTTTTCTTCTAAAGCAAAAATGGTCAGAGGCACCTGAACAACTTGTTTCAGGTGCCTCTATACATTAGTATATGTTTGATGCACGTGAAGCAACACAAGGCCACTGCACGGCCACTTCCACTTATCAGCCACACCACCGGGCTTCGCAAAAAAATGAAATATTCCCTAGCGCCACGGCACAGCTAAAAATTAATTGGCTAGTCACCACCCTATCATTTGAGTGTGAATATTCAAAAAGCCTTTTTGAATATTAAAAGCACACGCATCCCTGCAAAATTTGCTCCGTGTGCCGCTTCGACTCCACCGGGAAAATCACCCGCTCGATGACGCCCTTGCCATTGATGATGAAACTGGTGCGCAGCAAGCCGTCGTAAGCCTTTCCGAAAGTGACTTTTGGCCCCCAAACGCCGTAGGCTTTGATGATTTTCAGGGCTTCGTCCATGAGCAGCGGGAAGGGCAGGCTGTGTTTTTTTATAAAACCTTGGTGCTTTTTGGCGCTGTCCGGGCTGATGCCGAGCAGTTCAAAGCCCGCATTGCGAAGCGCCTCATAACCATCCCGGAGGTTGCAGGCTTCCACGGTGCAGGTGGCCGTGCTATCAGCGGGGTAAAAGAAAAGCACGAGCTTTTTGCCTTTGAAATCGGATAGGGAAACTGGATTGCCCTGCTCGTCGGTCGTCTTGAACTTGGGGGCTTTGTCGCCCGGTTTTAGGTGGGTCATCTTGTTTTGTTTGATGAGTTTGTTTTGTTTGAGGGGTTTGATTGGCTGCGCAAAAAACAGGCTTTACGGTAAATGGTTGCGATGATTTACATCAAATGCCCTACACCCGATTGGAGTTTCGGCTCAACCACTACCTTTGCCCTCATTCGTAAATCGTAAATCGTAAATCGTAAATGAAAATACTCCTCCTCGGCGGCGGCGGCAGGGAACACGCCTTTGCTTGGAAACTCAGCCAGAGCAAGCACTGCACCAAGCTCTACATCGGCCCCGGCAACCCCGGCACGGCGCAGCACGGCGAAAACGTGCCGCTCGACCCTGAAGACAATGCCGCCGTCCATGAATTTGTGGTGGAAAAAGGCATCCAGATGGTCGTCGTAGGCCCCGAAGCACCGCTCGTCAACGGCGTCTGGAACTACCTGCGCCGCTACCCCAGCTCCTCGCACGTAGCCGTCATCGGCCCGTCCATGCAGGGGGCGAAGCTGGAGGGTAGCAAGGCGTACGCCAAGCGATTCATGCAGGAATTCGACATCCCGACGGCGGGCTACCGGGAGTTTCATGCGGCAAAAAGCACGCTGGCGCTCAATTTCCTTCGGAAAAAAGCCACCCTGCCCATCGTGCTGAAGGCCGACGGATTGGCCGCAGGCAAGGGCGTCGTCATCTGCCAAGAGCGGGACGAGGCTGTGGCGGAAATGGCGGAAATGCTGAGTGGGAAGTTTGGCACCTCCAGCCGAAAGGTGGTGGTGGAGGAATTTCTGAGCGGCATCGAGTTCAGCGTCTTCGTGCTCACGGACGGCGATTCGTACCAGATTTTGCCCGTGGCAAAGGACTACAAGCGCATCGGCGAGGGCGATACCGGGCCGAACACGGGCGGCATGGGCGCCGTCTCCCCCCCGCCCTTCGTGGACGCCGTGATGATGAAAAAAGTGGAGGAGCGCATCGTGAAGCCAACCATCGCTGGCCTGAAAAAGCGGAAGATAGAGTACCAAGGCTTTATTTTCATCGGTTTGATAAAAGTCGGCGACGAGCCTTTTGTCATCGAATACAACGTGCGCATGGGCGACCCCGAAACGGAGGTGGTGTTGCCCCGCCTGAAAAACGACCTCATGGAGTTGTTCATGGCCGTGCGTGACCGACGCCTCAGCGAAGTGAAAATCGAGGTGGACGAGCAGGCGGCCACGACCATCATCCTCGCCAGTGGCGGCTACCCCGGCGACTATCCCAAGGGTAAGGCCATCACTGGCTTGGACAAAGTGGAGGGCAGCATCGCCTTCCATGCTGGTACGAAAAACGCTGATGGTCAATTGGTTACGAGTGGCGGACGGGTCATGGCGATTACCTCACTCGGCAAAAACTTCCGGGAGGCGCTGGCGGTTTCTAATAAAAATGCGGCGGCGATTCAGTTTGAAGGGAAGTATTTTAGGGGGGATATTGGGTTTGATTTGTAGTCACGAAAAGCATTTGCAAAGCAAAAACTGTATTTTTGTAAAAAATCAATACCATGCAAGAAATTGCCAACCGCATCACAATTGACCCAGAGGTCTGCCACGGAAAACCTACTATTCGTGGCTCTCGACTCATGGTGGCTACAATCCTTGAGTTAATGGCCAGTGATATGACGGTGGAAGATATTTTGGAAGACTATCCGGCCCTCGAAATTGCAGATATTAAAGCATGCTTGCACTATGCGGCAATGTTGGCCAAATTTCAAAGCATACCACTTGCAGCATGAAGTTCTTGGTTGATGAACAGCTACCAATTTCGCTTGTCAAATGGCTTGCAGCGCAAGGCTATGATGTCATTCATGCCACTTCCTTAGGTAAACACACAAGGATTTCAGACAAAGATGTTTGCAGGGAAAGTATGTTAAACAAGCGGGTGGTAATCAGCAAGGACATTGATTTTCTAAATACATTTCTGATAAGAAAGGAACCTTGGAAGCTCATTTATCTTACTACAGGCAACATTTCAAATAAAGAACTTTTGGAGCTTTTTCAATCCAATATGAGTCAATTGATTGACTTGTTCGACAAAGCCAATGTCATTGAAATGAACCAACAAAACATTCTTGTCAGGCTTTGATTACAGCTGATTATCCCCTCCACGCCCACGGCAAACTCCTCCTCACCGCCGAGTACTTCGTGCTGGATGGGGCGCTGGCGCTGGCACTGCCTGTGCGGCTGGGACAATCATTGGATTTCGGATTTCGGATTTCGGATTTCGGATTGGAGGGACAGAAAGCAATGCACTGGCGCAGCTTGGATGAAAAGGGAGGGTGTTGGTTCGAGGCAAAATTCAGCCCTGAAAACTTCGACTTCTCAGAAGCCACTGACCCCGCCATTGCGGAGCGCCTCCAAAAAATACTGCAAGAAGCCCGAAAGCTAAACCCTGCGTTTTTGCACGGCCCCGACTGTGGACTGTGGACTGCCGACTGCCAACTGGACTTCCCCCGCCTTTGGGGACTCGGCACCAGCTCTACCCTCATTTATTTGGTGGCAAAATGGGCGAAAATTGACCCATTCGAGCTGTCCGCACGCACCTTCGGCGGCTCTGGCTACGACATTGCCTGCGCCGGGGCCGATGGGCCGATTCTCTACCGATTGGAAAATGGGAAACCGCATTTCGAGCGCTGCGACTTCCGCCCGCCATTTCACAACTCCCTGTATTTCATTTACTTAGGGAAGAAACAGGACAGCCGGGAAGGAATTAAGAATTATCGTCAGACGGTGGACGGTGGACGGTGGACGGTGTTGCCGGAATTGGTGGCAAAAATTACAGTTTTGACTGGTCGGTTTTTGGCGGCACAAACGCTGGCCGAGTTTGAGGAACTTATTCGGGAGCACGAGGTGCTGGTGGCGGAGACGATTGGCTTGCCAAGCGCCAAGTCGCTGTTTTTCAACGACTTCTGGGGAGAAATCAAGTCACTCGGCGCTTGGGGCGGCGACTTCGTGCTAGCTACCAGCGACCGCCCAATGGAAGAAACCCGCCGCTATTTCAACGAAAAAGGCTTCGAGGTGTTCTTGCCTTATGATGAACTTGTGCTGTAACACGGTCTGCCAGACCGTGCTTCCTTATTTCCCCCAAAAGTCAACTTAACTTGCAAAAACGAAAGCACGGATTAGCAGACCGTGTTACAGAATATGACCACTTGGTATAACGGAATCATCAAAAAAATCGAGGATGCCTCGCCGACCACGAAACGTTTCTGGTTGGAAGTAGAAGGCGTTGACCGCTTCGATTTCAAGGCCGGGCAGTTCATCACGATGGACCTGCCCATCGGCGAGCGGCGCAACCAGCGCTGGCGCAGCTACTCCATCGCCAGTGCGCCCGATGGCTCGAACACATTGGAGCTTTGCATCGTCCACCTCGACGGCGGCTTGGCCACCAACTGGCTCTTCAACGAGGCGACTATTGGCACTGCCATCAAGTTCAAGGGGCCAGATGGCACGTTCACCTTGCCGGAAAGCATTGAAAACGAACTGGTTATGGTCTGCACGGGCACAGGCGTGGCTCCGTTCCGCAGCATGATTTGGGAGGTTTTTAATCAAAAAATCCCGCACAAGGGCATCCACCTCATCTTCGGCACCCGCACGGCAGATGGTATTTTGTACCAAAAAGAATTCGAGGAGCTGGCGCAAAAAATGCCTGGTTTTCGCTTTTCGGTGGCGTTGTCGAGGGAAGAGCAGGAGGGCTGCCACCACGGCTACGTCCACGGCATTTACCAAACAGCGTATGCCGAAAAGCGCCCCGACCGCAGCTTCTACCTCTGCGGCTGGACGAAGATGGTGGACGAAGCCGTGGCCAAGCTCATCGTGGAAATGGGCTACGAGCGGGGGCAGGTGAAGTATGAATTGTATGGTTGATTAAACTTGATTCACCCTTTTCTGTTACTTTTGTGGACTGAATCTAAATAAGAAAAATCATTCAAGATATGAATACCGCCACCGCATCGCCCGTCATGCTCTACACCGAGCAGACGCCCAACCCTGAATCACTGAAATTCGTGACCAACCGCATGCTCTACCGGGGCACCGCAGACTTCCGGGAGGAAGCCTTTGCAAGGGAATGGTCGCCACTGGCCGCCCACCTTTTCGACCAGCCGTTCGTGAAGGGGGTTTACATCACCAACAACTTCGTCAGCATCACCAAGGAGTTCAACTACGAATGGGCCGACATCATGCTCAAGTTGAAGGATATCATCAAAAAATACGTGGAAGACGGCGGCGAGGTTCTCAAAGAAGGTTTTGCGGAAGCCATGCAACAGCTTGATGCTGAACGGGTTAGCCAGCAGTTCAGCGGCGAGGATGGCGAGCTAGCGCAGCGCATCAAAGACCTGATTGACACCTACGTGAAGCCTGCCGTGGAGATGGACGGTGGCAATATCGAGTTCCAGCGCTTCGACAAGGGCACGGTCTATGTGCAGATGCAAGGCTCGTGCAGCGGCTGCCCATCCAGCACCGTGACGCTGAAATCCGGCATTGAAGGTATGCTGAAACGCATGGTGCCGGAAGTGCAGGAAGTGGTGCAGGAGATGGGCTAAAAAAGTTGGCAACTTGTCCGCCTTTGGCGGGTTCGACAGCTGGCAGGTCTTGTCCCGATTTCTCGGGAGGGCATTCAGCGATTTACATTTGTCCAAGGGCGCTTTAGAATTGCAATGAAACAGAAAGGCAAAAGTGGGTCTCCGCTTTTGCCTTTTCAATTTGCTGCCGCAAAACTTCCCACAAGCCACGTTTTCTCCAACCAATAAGTTTAGGTGGCTAACTTTGCCCTTGAACCAAATTTTTTATGAACAAGAAACTCGAACAGCTCGACCAGAAAATAGCCGAGGCCAAGCTTGGCGGCGGCGAAAAACGCATTGCAGCGCAGCACCAAAAGGGCAAACTGACGGCCCGTGAGCGCATTCACTTCCTACTCGACGAAGGCTCATTCGAGGAAATCGGGATGCTCGTCACGCACCGCTGCGACGACTTCGGGATGCAGGAGCAAATCGTGCTCGGCGACGGCGTGGTCACGGGCTACGGCACGGTGCATGGCCGCTTGGTCTATGTTTTTGCGCAGGATTTCACGGTGTTCGGCGGCTCGCTCTCCGAGACCCACGCCGAGAAGATTTGCAAAATCATGGACTTGGCCGTGAAAAACGGTGCCCCCGTCATCGGCCTGAACGACTCCGGCGGGGCCCGCATCCAAGAGGGCGTGAACTCGCTGGGCGGCTACGCCGATATTTTCTACCGAAATGTGCGCAGCAGCGGCGTCATCCCGCAGATTTCGGCCATCATGGGGCCATGTGCTGGCGGGGCCGTTTATTCCCCGGCCATGACCGATTTCACCATCATGGTCGAGCACACGAGCTACATGTTCGTCACCGGCCCCAACGTGGTGAAGACCGTGACCAACGAGGAAGTGACCTCGGAGGAACTCGGCGGGGCGCACACCCACGCCACCAAGTCCGGCGTGACGCACCTCACCGCCGTGAACGAACTCGATTGCATCGAAAAAATAAAGCGGCTGCTATCGTACATCCCGCAGAATTGCGAAGAAAAAACGCCACGCCTAGCTGTTGAAATCGGCGACGAACTGCGCCCCAAGCTCACCGACCTCATCCCCGAAAACGCCAACCAGCCCTACGACATGCGGGAGGTCATTGCTGGCATCGTGGACGAGGATTCTTTCTTTGAAATACACGGGGAATGGGCCGAAAACATCGTCGTCGGCTTCGCAAGGCTGGCAGGCCGCAGCATCGGCATCGTGGGCAACCAGCCCATCAGCCTCGCCGGGGTACTCGACGTGAACAGCAGCCGCAAGGGTGCCCGCTTCGTGCGCTTCTGCGACTGCTTCAACATCCCGCTGCTGGTGCTGGAGGACGTGCCCGGCTTCCTGCCCGGCACCGACCAGGAGTGGAACGGCATCATCACCAACGGGGCGAAACTGCTCTACGCCTTCAGCGAGGCCACCGTGCCAAGGGTCACGGTCATCACCCGCAAGGCTTACGGCGGCGCCTACGACGTGATGAACTCCAAGCACATCGGGGCCGACATGAACTTCGCCTGGCCCACCGCCGAAATCGCCGTGATGGGGGCCAAGGGCGCATCAGAAATCATTTTCAAAAAGGAAATAGACGCCGCCGCCGACCCCGCCGCCATGCTGGCCGAGAAGGAACGGGAGTACCAAGCCACCTTTGCCAACCCCTACCGGGCCGCCCAGCGGGGCTTCATTGACGAAGTGATTGACCCGAAGGACACGAGGCGCAAGCTCATCAAGGCATTCGCCATGCTGGAAAACAAGGTAGTGGACAGGCCACGGCGGAAGCATGGGAATATGCCGCTCTAGGCTTGCTTCCACTTAATATTGCAGCCCCCGCTTGGGTATTGCTTCGCAACGGGCGCTTCACCCGCCAGCACTGCATCCAGTGCGGCACGGAGGTCACGGCCTGAGAGTGGAAGGCCGTTCTTGGGGCGGGAGTCATCGAGGCGGCCCCGGTAGGCCAGCCGCAGGTTTTCATCAAAAACATAAAAATCGGGCGTGCAGGCTGCATCGTAAGCCTTGGCCACTTCCTGCGTTTCGTCGTAGAGGTAGGGGAACGGGTAGCCGACTTCAGCGGCCAGTTCCGTCATTTTGTCGGGGGCATCGGCGGGGTAGTTCTCCACGTCGTTGGAGCTGATGGCCACGAAGCCCACGCCTTGGGGCTGGTAGTCTTTGGCCAGCCGCACGATCTCCGGGTTCACGTGGACGACGTAGGGGCAGTGGTTGCAGCTGAAAATAACGATGGTCGCTTTTGAGCCAGCGACATCTTGCAGTGAGGTGTTTTTGCCTGAAACAGTGTCTGGTAGGCAAAAATCAGGGGCAGCAGTGCCCAAGGGCAGCATTTTGGATTCGGTGAAGGCCATTTTCTACGGTTTACGGCATGCGGTTTACGGACGCCGGGGCAAAGGTAGGGGATTCAGTTGGCA
>JALOMF010000625.1 GCA_025455635.1 Saprospiraceae bacterium
CTGTTTTTCAGCAACACGGAAAAGGAAATCATCGCCGAGATAAACGCTGGCAGCGATGGCCTCGTGCCACAAAGCGTCACCTACAAGGACAACGGCGTGGTGAGTGCCGTTGGTGAAATCCTGCCCGCCAATCAAGTGCTCGTATCACCCAACCCAGCATCGGAAAACGCATTATTTACCGTGGAGGGATTTGCCGCCGGCGACTATTTCGTTCGCCTGTTCGATGCCCGTGGACAAATGGTTTTAGTGGAAAAATTGGCTAAAGGCAATGGCAACGTTGACCTTACTGGCATGAGTGGTGGCCCTTATTTCTACCAAGTTTATGATGAAAAAAACAAGGCAGTTGCAAGTGGCGTACTCTTGAAAATCAACGATTAAAGCAGGTATGCTCAAGCTAAAACCCATCAAGGACCGCACCGAGCAGCTGCGGCAGACGGCCTTCGGGCTGGACATGGAGTTCTCCGAGAAAGACGAGTACGGCATGATTGGCTTGCTGCGCGATTTTCACCTCATGGGCAAGGGCAGCAGCAAGGAAATCACCAACCTGATGACCCAGACCAGCCCGCTGATGGAAGACCGGTTCCATATTTTTGACTATAAATACACCGTCAGCACGGGCAAGTCGGCAGTCACGTATCGGCAGAGCGTGTTCTTTATCAACTCCAAGCAACTGGCCATGCCGGAGATGCTCATGAAGCCGGAGCATTTCTTCCACCGCCTCGGCACTTGGCTCGGTTTGGAGCAGGACATTGACTTCGAGGAGCACCCGAAATTCTCCGAAAACTACCTGCTGCAAGGCGACGACGAGGCCCGTGTGCGACGTACGATGAACCAAGACGAGGTCATTCGTTTTTTCACCGTGGAAAAAGAGTGGTGCCTCGAAAGTGTCGGCTTTTTCCTGATTTTTTACCAAGACAACCACCTCTTCAGGCCCGATGAAATCAAGTATTTTCACGAAAGGGGCATGATGCTGTTCAAGAATTTCAAGACAGAACCGCTTTGATTTAAAGTGGCAGCTTGTCTGTCGAAGGCATGGTTCGATAGGGTGCAGTGGGCAGTCAGTCGGCAGGTCTTGTACCGATTCTTCGGGATCTTTGGTTTGACCAAAGTGAACGGCAAAAGACCAACCGACTTTTGGGCTGCCAACTGTCTGCAAACCGCCAACTGTCGAACTGCAAACTAAAAATGTGTACCGTCACCTACATACCACAGCCCAGCGGCCATTTCGTGCTCACCTCGAACCGGGACGAGAACGCCGCCCGCTCCCCGCAATCGCTTGACAATGAATCGGTTGAAGGTGCAAGGCTCGTGTTTCCAAGGGACACCGGGGCCGGCGGCACATGGATTGCCGCCTCGGACTCCAACCGGGTGGCCTGCCTGCTGAACGGCGCTTTTGTGAAGCACCAGCACCGCCCGCCCTACAAGCGCAGCCGTGGCACGATGGTGCTCGATTTTTTTCGCTTCGCAAATGCCGAGGCGTTCTTTTCAAGCTACGACTTCGAGGGCATGGAGCCGTTCACCCTCATCATCGTGGACGATGGGCAGCCTTGGGAACTGCGCTGGGATGAGCAAGAAACGCATGTGAAAAAGCTCGACCCACAGGGCCAATACATCTGGTCGTCCGCCACGCTCTACCCCGGCGAAGTGGGCGAGATGCGGCAGCAGTGGTTCCGGGATTGGCTGGAAGGTCGGCTTGATTTCAGCCCAGCGGCCATCCTCGATTTTCACAAAATGGGCGGCCAGGTCGACGAGTGGAACGGCTTCATCATGAACCGCAATAACGTAGTGCAAACGGTGAGCATTACCCAAATCGTGAAAAGTGACACGGGTATTTCATTGATTTACAATGACTTGATGCGGAATAAAACTATAGTTGGCAGTTTGACAGTGGGCAGTGGGCAGTCAGTTGACAGTCCATTTAGTTTAGCAGTCAATACCTAATTTGCAGCCTCTTACTGCCATCCCGACGAACCGGGACTAGACCTGCCAACTGTCGAACTGCAAACTTGAAAAAATGGATACCAACGAACTCCTCCAGAAAGTACGCAAGATTGAAATCAAGACGAAGGGCTTGAGCAAGCAGATGTTTTCGGGCGAGTACCACTCGGCCTTCAAGGGGCGGGGCATGTCGTTCAGCGAGGTGCGGGGCTACCAGTACGGCGACGATGTGCGCAGCATTGACTGGAACGTGACCGCCCGCACGAACACGCCCTTCGTGAAAATCTTTGAAGAAGAGCGGGAACTGACCGTGATGCTGCTCGTGGACGTGAGCCAGAGCGCCTATTTCGGCACGGTGAACCAACTCAAGCAGGGCATCATCACCGAGATTTCGGCGGTGCTGTCGTTCAGTGCCAGCCAGAACAACGACAAGGTGGGGCTCATCCTTTTTTCGGATAAAATCGAGAAGTTCATCCCCCCGAAAAAAGGCCGCTCGCATATCCTGCGCATCATCCGGGAACTGCTCGATTTCCAGCCGAACAGCCACGGCACCAACCTCGGCGAGGCGCTGCGGTACTTCAACAACGTCATCAAAAAACGCTGCATCGGCTTTGTGCTTTCCGACTTCATGACCCGTGGCTACGAGG
>JALOMF010000116.1 GCA_025455635.1 Saprospiraceae bacterium
CTGCCAACGGCGAGGTGAAGGTGATGGTGGACTGCGCCCTCTTCGCCATCGAAGAACTGATGCACAAGCACCCGGAGTGCATACTCTACGGACAGGACGTTGGCCGACGGCTTGGCGGCGTGTTCCGGGAGGCAGCCACGCTGGCCGAGAAGTTCGGCGACCACCGGGTGTTCAACACGCCCATCCAGGAGGCGTTCATCATCGGCAGCACGGTGGGCATGAGCGCCGTGGGGCTGCGGCCCATCGTGGAGGTGCAGTTCGCCGACTACATTTGGCCGGGGCTGAACCAGCTTTTCACGGAGGTGAGCCGCTCGTGCTACCTCTCCAACGGCAAGTGGCCCGTGAGCTGCATCATCCGGGTGCCCATCGGGGCGTATGGCAGCGGCGGACCTTACCATTCGAGCAGCGTGGAGTCGGTTTTGACGAACATACGGGGCATCAAAATCGCCTACCCCAGCAATGGCGCCGACCTGAAAGGGCTGATGAAGGCCGCCTACTACGACCCGAACCCGGTTGTGATTTTGGAACACAAAGGCTTGTACTGGTCGAAAGTGCATGGCACGGAGGCCGCCCGCTGCATCATGCCCGCCGAGGATTATGTGTTGCCTTTCGGCAAAGCCCGCAGCGTCGTTTTTGCGGAGCAAAATGAGGTGGAGAAAGGCCGCACGATGGGCGTCATCACCTACGGAATGGGCGTACATTGGGCGCTGAACGCCGCCAAGCAGTACCCCGGTCGGGTGGAAGTCCTCGACCTGTGCACCTTGTTCCCGCTGGACGAGGAGGCCATCTACGACCTTGCGAAGCGCCACGGCAAAGTACTCGTAGTGACGGAGGAGCCAGTGAACAACACCTTCGCCCAAAGCATCGCCGCCCGCATTTCGGAGCATTGCTTCCAATGGCTGGATGCGCCCGTGCGCACGCTCGGCGCTGCCAACATGCCCGCCGTGCCGCTCAACGAGACGCTGGAGCGGGAGATGATTCCTTCGGCGGAAAAGGTAGGGAGGGCGATGGGGGAATTGTTGGCGTGGTGAAATCGTCATTAGTCATTCTTTTACGATGAAAAACATACTGCTACTCCACGGCGCCCTCGGTGCTGCATCCGTGATGGAGCCGCTTACCGAGCTACTCAACGGCGAAGGTTACGCTGCGCAAACGCTGAACTTCTCCGGCCACGGCGGTGCGCCATTTGTTGAAGGCTTTGGCATCGAGCCATTTACCAATGAGGTTGTGCGTTTAATGGATGAAAATGGCATCGAGAAAACGGACATCTTCGGCTACAGCATGGGTGGCTATGTAGCACTGAACCTCGCACGACTGCACCCAGGGCGGGTGGGCCGCATCATCACTTTGGCCACCAAGTTCGACTGGACACCGGAAGGAGCCGAGCGGGAAACGAAAATGCTCGACCCCGACAAAATCGAAGCGAAAGTGCCCGCCTTTGCGAAGCAACTGGAAGAACGCCATGCCCCCAACGACTGGAAACTGTTGCTCCGCAAAACCGCCGACATGATGCTCGAACTTGGCCAGCGCCCTTTGCTCACCCCCGATGTTTTATCGAAAATAACACACCCCTGTCTCATCTGCCTCGGCGACAACGACCAGATGGTGAGCCTCGCCGAAACCACCCAAGCGGCCAACGCATTGCCCAACGGGCAACTCCGCATTTTGGAGCAGACGCAGCACCCTTTCGAGAAAGTGAATTTGGACATTTTGCGCTACGCCATCCATCCGTTTTTGCTCGCCCAAAAAACAATTTGACCAATTTCCTTTTTGGTTTCCCGCCTTCGCCTTACATTTTCGGCCATTTTCACAATTAAACGAAAAACAAACATTCAATTATGTCCACTTCTCGCACATCTGAAGCTCCTGACATGGGACTGTTTTGGGGCTGTTTCATCGCACTCATTGCCACTTCCTTTGGCTTCATCATCCGGGCCCTCATCATCGGCGACTGGGCCACCGACTTCAACCTGACCGAGACGCAAAAGGGCGAACTGCTCGGCGTTGGCCTCTGGCCGTTTGCCATCAGCATCGTGCTTTTCAGCCTCGTGATTGACCGCATCGGCTACCGAATGGCCATGATCATCGGCCTCATTTGCCACGTGCTGAGTGCCATCGTCACCATCACGGCCAAGGACTACACGATGCTTTACATCGGCACTTTCATTTGTGCCCTTGGCAACGGCACGGTGGAGGCTTACATCAACCCTGTGGTGGGCACCATCTTCCGCAACGACAAGACCAAGTGGTTCAACATCCTGCACGCTGGCTGGCCCGGCGGAATGGTGCTGGGCGGCATCCTGCTCATGATGATGGGCGCAAGCGTGGGCTGGCAAGTGAAGGTCGGCCTGATTTTCATCCCGACCATCCTCTACGCCGTGCTGCTTTGGAACAAGAAATTCCCCGTGCACGAGCGGGTGGCGGCTGGCGTGAGCTACCGGGAAATGCTCAAGGAAGTCGGCGTACTCGGTGCTTTCATCATCAGTTTGATGGTGTTCAAGCAGTTGGGCGTCATCATGGGCCTCGGCAATGTGGCCACTTGGGTCGTGATACTGTTGGCCACTGGCGCCTTCGGTTTTTACACCAAATCATTGGGCAAACCGCTTTTCATCGTCATGCTGCTCATCATGATTCCGCTGGCCATTACCGAGCTTGGGGTGGACTCTTGGAGCGCCGACCTTATGGCAGGCGAGATGGGCAAAATGGGCATCAGCGGCGGCTGGGTACTTATCTACACCGCCTTGTTGATGATGCTGTTGCGTTTCTTTGGCGGGCCTATCATCCATAAATTGTCGCCCATCGGCTTGTTGGCGGCTTGCGCAGCTTTGGCAGCGCTCGGCCTTTATTTGCTCTCCGGTGCTACGGGCGGCATGATTTTACTTGCGGCCACGATTTACGCCGTCGGCAAAAGCTTCTTCTGGCCCACTTCCTTGGGCATCGTTGCGGAGCAGTTCCCGAAAGGCGGCGCCCTCACGCTGAACGGCGTGGCTGCCGTGGGCATGTTGGCCGCTGGCATCGTGGGCGGGCCGTTCCTCGGCAACGTGCAGGACAAGCAGGTGGACGCCCAGACCGCTGTTTACGACGCTGCCAACAGCACCCAATTGCACAGCACCTATGTGACGACAGAAAAAGAAAGCTTCTTCGGCAAGTACATGGGCATTGACCAAGCCAAACTCGACGCTGCGCCCGATGCCGACAAGGCCGCCGTGGCCACCATTCAAGGTGAGGCCAAAAAATCGGCACTGAAGACCGTGGCAATACTGCCCGTGATAATGCTACTCTGCTACCTCGGCCTTTTGTTCTACTTCAAGGGGCGTGGCGGCTACAAGGCCGTGGAGATTAGCGGGCATTGATGCATCGCCATTTTCAGCATAAAAAAGCAACGCCGTGCGGGAATGAATCCTGCACGGCGTTGTCTTTTTTGTGAAATGTGTATTCGGGAACGAAGCAAATTGCTGAAATACGTTTAGATTTAATCTCAACATGTGTAATTCAATTTCAAGGATTTGGCCCCGTAAATCGTAAATCCACAATCGTAAATCCCCTTACTTTGCCTCCTGCTCCTCCCGCAGCTTCCGCCGCAGAATCTTGCCCACGTTCGTCTTGGGCAGCTCATTGCGGAACTCCACCGACTTCGGCATTTTATAGCCCGTGAGGCCCGTCCGGCAATGTTCCAGCACCTCCTTCTCGGTCAGTGACTGGTCTTTTTTCACCACAAAAAGCTTCACCACCTCGCCCGATTTCTCGTCCGGTACGCCAATGGCCGCACACTCCAGCACCTTCGGATGCTCCACCACGATGTCCTCGATTTCGTTGGGGTAAACATTGAAGCCGGAGACGAGAATCATGTCCTTTTTGCGGTCCACGATTTGGAAGTAGCCGTCTGGGTGCATCAGGCCGATGTCGCCCGTGCAGAGCCAGCCGTCCTTGATGGTCTGTGCGGTGGCATCGGGGCGGTTGTAGTAGCCCTTCATCACCTGCGGGCCTTTGATTTGTATTTCGCCTATTTCGCCTTGCGGCAATGGGTTCCCGGCATCATCCACGATGCGCAGTTCGGTGGACGATACGGGCATGCCGATGCAGCCCAGCCTACCAGTGCCATCGAGCGGGTTCACGCTGGCCACGGGCGAGGACTCCGTCATGCCGAAGCCCTCCACGAGCGGTGCCCCGGTCACTTTCCGCCATTTTTCGGCCACCGCTTTTTGCACCGCCATGCCGCCGCCGAAGGCGAACTTGAGGCTGCTGAAGTCGAGCGAGCCAAAATCGGGGTGGTTGAGCAGTGCGTTGAACAGGGTGTTCACCCCGGTCATCAGCGTGATTTTGTGGTGCTTGAACTCCTTCATCACCGAGGGCAGGTCACGGGCATTGACCACCAGCACGGTGAGCGCCCCCAAGCTGAACAGCGCCAGGCAATTGACCGAAAAAGCGAAGATATGGTAGAGCGGCAGCGGCGAGAGGCCGATGTCGCCCGCCCCGATTTGCGCCGTGCCTATCCAAGCCCGTATCTGCATCATGTTGGCCACGAGGTTGCGGTTGGTGAGCATGGCGCCCTTGGCTACGCCCGTCGTGCCGCCCGTGTACTGGAGCGCCACCACGTCGTCGGCAGTTTGCTGGAAAGGCTTGATGGTGAACTGTTTGCCCTGCTCCAAGGCCGTGCTGAAGCTGACCGTGTTGGGCAGGTTGTAGTTGGGCACCATGCGCTTGACATAGCGCACGGCGAAGTTGACGAGGATGCCCTTGAAACCCAGCATCTCGCCAATACTGGTGACGATGACAGTCTTGATTTGCGTATCGGGCAGCACCTCTTGCAGGTTGGCGGCAAAGTTCTCGCAGATGACGATGGCCTTCGCCCCGGAGTCGGTGAACTGGTGCCGCATCTCCCGTGGAGTGTACAGCGGGTTGGTGTTCACGATGACCAGACCGGCCCGCAGGCAGCCGAAGAGGGCGATGGGATACTGCAGCAAGTTGGGCATCATGAGCGCCACTTTGTCGCCCGGCTCTAGGCCACGGGAGTGCAGGTAGGCGCCGAACTGCCGGGAGTACTTGTCCACCTGTGCGTAGGTCATGTCCTTGCCCATGCAGGTGAAGGCTTTCATGTCTGGGAATTTCTGGAAGGTCTCCTCCAGCAGGGCCACCAGCGATGGGTAGGCATTGTCGTCAATATTGGCGGGCACGCCCTTCGGGTAATTGGCCAGCCACGGTCTTTGTTCAGTCATATTTTTTTGAAATTTTACAAGGTCAGTGGGGCTAAAAGTACAAAGTTTGGCGCTTGCGCAAAACTTTTGAAATTAGGCTTCGATTAAATTTTGCAAAGGATGGCAGCGGCCCGCTCCAGCGTTTCCTCTTTTTTTGCGAAGCAAAGCCGGATGACCCGCTCTTGTTTGTGGCTGCTGTAAAAAACAGAGACTGGGATGGCTGCCACGCCGTGCTCCAAAATCAGCTGCTTCGCAAACTCCGTGTCCGGCTCGTCGCTGATGGCCGAATAATCGTAGAGCTGGAAGTATGAGCCCTCGCTGTGCAATGGCTTGAACCTGCTGCCGGACATGGCCTGGAGCAGGAAGTTCCGTTTTTTCTCAAAAAAACCGTTCAGTTCCAAATAATCCGACGGGGTCTCGAAGTACTCGGCCACGGCGTGCTGCATGGGCGTGTTCACGGCGAAGACGGTGAACTGGTGCACCTTGCGGAACTCCCTCGTGAGGTCGGGCGGGGCCACGATGCAGCCCAGTTTCCAGCCGGTGGTGTGCAGGGTTTTTCCGAAGGAAAAAACGGACATGCCCCGCTCGAAAATCTGCGGGTAGCGCAGCAGGCTCTCGTGCCGCTCGCCGTCGAAGACGAGGTGCTCGTAGGCTTCGTCGCAGAGCACGATGATGTCACGGTTCACGGCGATGTGCTGCAGTTCCTTCCAGTCCGCTTCCTTCAGGATTTTGCCCGTGGGGTTGTGCGGGGTGTTGACGATAATCATGCGGGTCTTCCAGGAGATGAGGCGTTCGAGCATCCGCCAGTCAATGGCATAGTCGGGGGCGCTCATCTCGTAGGTGATGGCCCTGCCGCCGTTCACCTCCACGCTGGGGCGGTAGGAGTCGTAGGCGGGTTCAATCAAAATCACCTCGTCGTCGGGGCGGATGAGTGCCGAGATGGCCGTGTACAGCGCCTGGGTGGCGCCGCTGGTGATGGTGATTTCGGTGTCGGGGTTCACGTCGAGGCCGTAGAGCGACTTGATTTTTTCGGCCATGACCTTGCGCAGCGCAGGCAGGCCGGGCATGGGGGCGTACTGGTTGTGGCCCTGCCGGATGTACTTGTCCACCAGCCCCTTGAGGCGGTCGGAGCAGTCGAAATCAGGGAAGCCCTGCGCCAGGTTGATGGCCCCGTGCTCGGCGGCCATCGCCGACATGACCGTGAAAATGGAGGTGCCGACGCCCGGCAGCTTGGAGGATAGGAGCATTTGATTGCGGGTTGTTGGATTGCTTGATTGTTAGATTGCTTGATTGTTATTGGGACAGTTTTTCATTGGTAAACTTTATGAGCCTTGAAATGGCGGGGCCGAGCTTTTCCAGTTCCTGAAAAATATGGTTGTATTGCTCCTCAGTAAGCAATTTTCTGTACCGTGCCTTTTCATTCCAATCGTAACATTCCTTTCGAGAGCCTTGGCTATATCTGTAAAATTTGACTTTATCCTTTTTGTGCCATCTACCAAACCCTTCGGCAATATTGGCAGCGTTGGAATCGGCTGCATCCACAAATTGAGCGCCTATCGTCTTTTTTGCAAAAATGTCCCACTGTACCACTAAATCCCAAACATAATTGGAGAGGTGGAAAGCTATTTTGTAAGCATCAATATCGTTAAGCTTCAGGTAGTTTTTTTCTCCCATAGCAGACGTGTTTAACAATCAAACAACAATAACAATCAAGCAATCAAGTCTTATTCCCTTCGTAATAAACCACCGTGCTTTCAAGCGCCCCGTCTTCTCGGAGGATGATTTCCCGGAGGGCGATTTTTGTGTTGTCCAATTGAAATTCAGGCAGGTGCCATTTCATTTGGAAGTAGGTGGTGGGGCTGATGTGTACGATGATGTTTTTGGAGCAAACCAGCTTTTCCACGTGGTAGTGCCCGCAGAACACGTACACTGGGTGCGGGTGCGGGTGGAGAATGGCCTGCACTTCGTCCATGTTGCGGAGCGGATAGTTCACGTCCATGAAGGGCACGCCGCCGTTCACGGGCGGGTGGTGCATGAAGAGGAAAGCCGGGCCGTCGAGCTGTGCCAGTTCTTTGGCGAGCCAAGCCTGTTGCGAAGCGGAGACGGTGCCACGGGAGGTTTCGAGTAGGAGGAGCGGCTGGCCGTCGAGGTCGAGCCGATAGTAGAGGTCTTCGCCATCGAGCAAGTGTTCCAGTTCGAATACCTTGGCCAGCAGCGTGGAGGTGTCGTGGTTGCCAGCGATGACGGCGTAGGGGATGCCAAGGGCGTCGAGGTGCGCCTTCATCCATCGGTAAACCTCCTCGTTGGCGGTGTCGAAGGCGAGGTCGCCGGTGATGATGAGGTGGTCGGGGGAAAAGGAGCGCACGGCGGCCAGGATGTCCAAAAAGTTCTGACGCACGTCCACTCCGTGAGTGAACTCGCCCTCGCTCGCAACGTGCAGGTCAGTGATTTGAACAAGTTTCATGTTTAGTCCTGGCTTTGGTCACAAAGTTATCTTTTTTAACCAAAACCCAAAAAACAGGTTCGTTGAGTCAATTTTCGTAAAAACAGCGAAAGGTTGATACATTTACCCTCAACTTTTGACATTCCCGAAAGGGAACCTAACTCAAAGCTGATATGGAACCTATCTGGGGAATAGACCTCGGCGGCACCAAAATCGAGTGCGCCGTCATGGAAGACGCCGTCAACATGAACGTGCTGCGCCGCATGCGGATGCCGACGGAACAGGATAAGGGCTACACGCACATCCTCCGGCAGATTTACAAACTGGTGGAGACGATGGGCGCAGACCTCGGCATGCGCCCAAAAAAAATCGGCTTTGGCACCCCCGGCACCCTCGACCCCAAGACCCAGACGCTGAAAAACTCCAACACCGTGTGCCTGAACGGGATGCCCCTGAAACACGACTTGGAGTCCATACTCGGCCTGCCCTGCGAGCTGGCCAACGACGCCAACTGCTTCGCCCTCGCCGAGGCGAAATGGGGCGCTGCGCACGACATCATGCCAGATGCAGAGGTCGTCTGGGGCATCATCATGGGCACGGGCACGGGCAGCGGCGTGGTGGTGAACGGCAAGGTGCTCAAGGGCCGCCACGGCATCGGGGGCGAGTGGGGGCACAGCTTCCTCGACGACAGCGCCTACCCCTGCTACTGCGGCAACGCTGGCTGCGTGGAACAGGTGCTTTCCGGCCCGTCCCTCGCCCGTTTCCACAATGAATTAACGGGGCTTAACCTCAGCCTTCCCGAAATCGTGGAACGCTACTACAACAGCTACGACGAAGCGGCCATCGCCACGGTGGAGCGGCTCATCCACTTCTTCGGCAAGGCCGTGGCCAATGTCATCAACGTCCTAGACCCCGACGTGGTGGTCATCGGCGGCGGGCTGGGCCACATAGACCTGCTTTATACCGAAGGTGTGGAGGAGGTAAAAAAATACATTTTCAACAGTGGCAAATGCGAGACGCTCTTCCTGCGGCCCAAGCTGGGCGACAGCGCAGGCGTGTTCGGGGCGGCGCTGCTTTGTGCTTAAAAAGGGGTTTTACCATTTCATAAAAAAACGAAAATCAACATGATGAACAGGAGAATTTTCCTCAAACACAGCGCCACCCTAGCTGGCATCACCATCCTGCCCTCCTCCACATGGGCTTTTGTGAAAAACGGCAAGCTGCGCACGGCGCACATCGGCGTGGGCGGCATGGGCGCCGCCGACCTCGAAGCCATCGCCTCGCACGGCATGGTGGAGGTGACCGCCCTCTGCGACGTGGACGCCAACAACCTGGCCGCTGCGCAAAAACTGTTTCCCAACGCCAAAACCTTCAAGGACTACCGAAAGCTCTTCGAGCAAATGGGCAGCGCCATTGACGCCGTCGTCGTATCCACGCCCGACCACACCCATGCCCCGGCCTCCGTCATGGCCATGCAGATGGGCAAGCCCGTGTATTGCCAGAAGCCGCTCACGCACCACGTGACCGAGGCACGGGCCATGCGCCAACTGGCCGAGGACAAAAAGCTCGTGACACAAATGGGCATACAAATCCACTCGTGGAAGGAGTACCGGGGCACGGCACAGCTCATCCAGTCCGGCCTCATCGGCAAGGTGCACACCGTGCGGGCCTGGTCGAACAAGAACTGGGGCTACGACGGCCCCGTCCCCACGGGCAGCGACCCCGTGCCTGCCCACCTCGACTGGAACCTCTGGCTGGGCACCTCGCCGGAGCGCCCTTACAAGGACATGGTCTATCACCCCGGCAATTGGCGGAAGCTGCTCGACTACGGCTGCGGCACCCTCGGCGACATGGGCGTGCACATCTTCGACACGCCCTACACGGCGTTGGCGCTCGACGTTCCAAAGACCATCTGCTGCGAAAGCCGCAAGCCCAACGGCTTTGCCCATCCTGAGCACTTTGTGGTGACCTACATAGTCCCCGGTACGCAGTACACGGCAAAGAACTTGAAATGGGTCTGGTACGACGGCACGGATGCACCCAAAAAGGACAAGGAACTGGCCATGCCCGCTGGCGAAAAGCTGCCCGACCAAGGCTCCATGTTCATTGGGGAAAAAGGGCGGCTGCTGCTCCCGCACATCGGCTACCCGAAACTGATTATCGAAAACAAGTT
>JALOMF010000117.1 GCA_025455635.1 Saprospiraceae bacterium
GCTATCGTTGAAAAGGCTCAAAGCCAAACCCTAACTTTTTGATTATCAATATGTTAAAAATTTTATCTAAAAGTCGAAGTAGTTTCAACTGCTTCGACTTTCTTCATTTTATTGCATTAACAACCGAGTTGAAGCAAGCTTAATATTGCTAATTACGACTAATCCACTTCAAGCCTCAATCCACCCCTCCAATCAATAACCTCCTCACCAAAGGCATCACCTTCCCCGCTCTCCCCTCCTCATAATCCCCCACTTCCGCCACCCGTTCCACCACCTGCCCCTGCTTCGCAAGCCCCAGCATCCGCTCCCGCTCCGGAGCAGGGAAGCGGGAGAAGGTGCGCCGCAGCATCGGCAGCGTTTCCCGGAAAGTAGGCTCGTAGGCGAGGCCGTCCACCCAGGCGTCGAGGAGGTTCCATAAGACGTTATTGTGCAGCAACAGCAGGCCGCTGCCTTGCAGGAAACCTTCGAGCCATTGGGCAGCTTCGAGCGGCGGGGTGGCGGGGCTGAGCGCAAAACTCATCCGAGTGGCGGTGTCGGCTTCCGAGCGGATTTTCTTATCAAAAAGGATGCGGATGCAGGCTCCGGTCAGGATGCCGTTCACCCGCTGGTTGTCTGCGATGGCGGCGAGGCAGTCGTACCACGGGGTGAAAAAAGCGGGGTCGTTGAGCAGGCCGAGCGCACGGTGAACGCCCATCAGCCGCTCGTGGGCTTCCCGGCTGGCGTCCTCGTCGAGGTTGGGTACGGCGGCAGGCAGGCCGATGCAGATGCGGGGCACGAGGTGCTGCACCACCTGTTCCACGGCCTGCACGTCGGTGCCACGGGTGTTGCCGTAGCGCACGATTTGCGCCAGCGGCGGCAGCGCCTCCATTAGGTGATAGACATCGGTGGCGAGGGCGGCAAGGTTCTCCAATTTGCGAAGCAACAAATCAAAAGCCGCTGGCAAATCGGCGTTCAACGTCTGCTTCACGAGCGTGGTCAGGGCGGGCAGGGTGGTCGTTTCCTCGGTTTTTTTCTTCAAAAAACGGGTGCAGGCCTCCTCCACGGTATTGCCCCAAGCCCCCTTCTCGATGATGCGGATGGCGAAGTCCGGCGACCATTTCATTTTCCAAAACTCCTTGAAGCCGCCCGCCGACTGGTGGCGGTTCAGTTCCATGAGGCGGCCCCACGGGATGTCGAGCAGGTGGAGGCGGTGCAGCAGTTGGCTCTTCAGCCGCCCCGATTCTTCCCGCAGGTCGAGGCCGCCCTGTGGCGCAGCGGCGGTGGCACCGAGCCATTCCTCGTCGGGGCTTTCCCAATACTTGGTCAGGCGGGTCGTTTTCACCCATTGCTCGATGTCCCGCTGGAGCGGCACGACGGGGATATTGTCGGGCACACTGCCCACTTTTTGCCCTGTAATTAGCTTATTTTCAATCAGTTGCAGTTTCTCCGCATCGCCTTCGCAAATGGTGGTGACGGCTGCCTCCCGCAGCTCGTCAATGCCCGGCAGCGCCAGCCCCCGCATGGTGGACAGCGCCTCGGCCAGCCTTATCGCCTCGATGACATGGGCAGAGGAGGCGTCGAGGTCTTCCTTGCGGAGCAATATCGCCACTTTAACTATCCAGTGCGTGGCGGCGTGTTTTCCTTCGGTAAAAATCAGCTCGTACCACGCCGGGCTGATGATGCCCGCCCCATAGCCGCTGCTGAACGTGAGCCGGTCGTAGCTCCACGGAATCCATGTGGCGGTAGTCTTTATTTTTTTGATGCCCTTCAACAATGCGGCGTCAGCGCTGGCCTTTTGCTTTTCGATGTTTTCGAGGGCGGGCACGTGCCATGCCCCGCAGACCACGGCGAGGTTCTGGAAGCCGTCCTTCTGCGCCTGCCGGATGGTCTGGCGCATATACGCCTCCCGTTGCAGGGTGCGGGCGCTTTCCTCGGTGCCTTCGCGCAGGGCGGCCATCATCTTCGCAATGGCGGCGAAAATCTCCGCCCCGTTCCCGGCGCTCTCGAACATGGTTTCCCACCAGCGCTCGCTGTCCGTGTAGCCCGCCAACCGGGCGAGGTGCCCCATCGGGTCGGCACGGAACTGGCGCTCTTCGGGCGTCATTTTTTCCAGAAACGCCAAGGCTGCCTGCGGGTTCTGTTTTTCTGCCTCGTCGAGGGCGAAGTGCAGCTCCATCGGGAGGTCCATGAACCGGACGGGGATGTTGTGCTGCTTCGCAAACGCAATGGCCTGCCACTCCGGCGAGAACTCGGCAAAGGGCAGGTAGCTGGCCCGTGCGAGGTCTTTGGGGTCGTAGATGAGCATGGCGACCGGAGGGATTGCGGATTTCGGATTTCGGATTGCGGATTGAGGGGGGGCGATTTCGGATTTCGGATTTCGGATTTCGGATTGGGGGTCTGCTGAATCCGCAATCCGCAATCCAAAATCCGCAATTGTTAAAAGCTGCTCACTGTCGGCGGGGGCTTCCACCAAAAGGCAGTCGGGCGGGTTGGCTTCGAGGGCCGAGAGGACGGCCTTTGCGGAGCCGGGGCCGTGGTGTCGGATGCCGAGGAGGTTGAGGGACATGAGGCTAAGGTTTCGATGCTACCAGTGTAGCTGGTTCGACTGTTTGAAGTTGTAGCATCGGAATTTTTCTATTGGAACGTTGAAATATGCGACGCAGAAAGCGAGGCTCCTCAGGTCTAAGTGCCGCAGCTTTGTCACTTCCGCTTTGAGCCGAGGTTTGCCATAAAATGAAAGCAAGTTTTTGAAGTCCTTCCAAGTGCCCCGGCTCAGAACTCGCTCAATGATGTATGGAGCATTAACTTCCCAATCAAGCTTGGAAGCATCAGTGTCCCAAAATAAATTGAGCGGAATATGTAGTGAAGGATTAAGTGATAGCCCCATTTGAGTTGCCATTATTTGTAGCCAAAGATACCAAACTTCCACGATTTCTCCCCACCCAATTTCATTTTCTCCCATTTCAAACTACCTTCGCCAAACACCTTCACCAATCCATTTTTTATGAAAAAACTGACACTACTCGCCTGTCTTTTTGCCTTCGCAATCATCGCCTGCCACCCGCCCAAGGGCGTGATGAAGAACGGCAAAGCCTTCAACGTCCTCGTTTTCTCCAAGACCAATGGCTACCGCCATGCCAGCATCCCCGACGGGATTGCGGCGGTAAAAAAACTGGGAACGGAGAACAATTTCGGGGTAGAAGCCACGGAGGACAGCACGTTCTTCACCAAAGAAAACTTAGCGAAATTCGACGCCGTGGTGTTCCTCAGCACGACCATGAACGTGCTCGGCGAGCGGGAACAGGTGGCTTTCGAGAACTACATCAAAGCGGGTGGCGGCTACGTGGGCATCCATGCAGCCTCTGATACGGAATACGATTGGCCGTGGTATGGCAAGCTGGTCGGCGGCTATTTCAAGAGCCACCCGAAGAACCAGAACGCCACCATCCGGGTGAAGGACAAGAAGCACCCCAGCACCAAGCACTTGCCCAATGATTGGGTCTGCTTCGATGAGTGGTACAATTACAAAAACCTGAACCCCGACGTGCATGTACTTTGCCAGCTTGACGAAACGACCTACGAAGGCGGCGAGAACGGGGCGAACCACCCCATCGCTTGGTACCACAATTACCAAGGTGGCCGGGCTTTCTACACGGGGCGGGGGCATACCTCCGAGTCGTTTTTGGAACCTGCTTTCTTGCAGCACATCCTTGGCGGCATTATGTGGGCAGCGGGGAAGGAAAAGTGAGGGGATTTACGATTTACGATTGCGGATTTACGATTGGGGCCGTAGCTAGCGGCAAGAAAAAGGGCGAATCGGCATGTGCCGATTCGCCCTTTCGTTTTTTAAACAATGAGTATCCAATTACTGCACCAACAACTTCAACCTGCCTGCTGGCAATCCATCCACTTCAAAATGAAGGAGGTAGAACCCATTTGCCGAAGGCGCAGCCATTTGTCGGTACGACTGCCCGGCAGCGACTTGGAAGCGCTCCCGGCCTACGATTTTGCCATCGGCGGCGATGAGGGTGGCCGTGATTTTGCCCGCATTTTTCATCGTAAAAACAAGGTCGAACACCTCGTCCGCCCGCACCGGGTTGGGGAAAGCCTGTACATCGGTCAGGTCGCTGCCAGCCTCCACGGTGGCCGTGAAGAGGCCGTACACCTCGTAGCCGAACACGTGCTGGCAGCCCACGCCGTCGGTGATGGTGACGACGTAGTCGCCGGGTAGCAGGTTTGTCAAGCTCATGGTCGTTGCGCCGTTGTTCCACAAGAAAGTGAAGGGGCCGGTGCCGCCGTCAATGCCCGTCATCGTCAGTGAGCCGTCGTTTTTGGTAGGGTTGGAGGCATTGGTGACCGTGACCACGGGCATGAGCAAGTTGCCGTTTTCCACTTCGTAAGTACCCGTGGAAGTACAGCCCGCCCCGTCGGTGACGGTGACGGAATAGCTGCCCTCGTTGAGGTCGCCGTTGAAGCGGGAGGTGCTGCCATCGCTCCACTGGTAGCTGAACGGCGCCTCGCCCCCCAGCACGTTGATTTCGATAGCGCCGTTGGCCACGAAGGGGCAGGGCATATCGGTGACGGTGGCGCTGAGGTTCATGGCAGCTGGGGTGTTTACTTCGTAAAATTGCACGAGCGGGCAGCCGCCAGCGCCGTCGGTCATGGTGACGGAATAGGTGCCTTCCACCAGGCCAAAGATGTCCTGCGTGGTAGCGCCATTGCTCCAAGCATAATTGACAGTGCCGACGGTGGTGGTGGCCGTGAGGTCAATTGCCCCGCTGGCCGGGCCTACGCAGCTCGTGGTTTGCACGAAGGCCGAAGCCGTGATATTGGAGTTGTTTTCGATGGTGAAAATGCCGGGCGTGGTGCCGGGCGTTACCTGCGTGAGGTTTTGGTGCACCACTTTCAAGTCGGTGACGGAGCTGGTGAAGCTGATGGGCGTGCCCGTGCCAACACTGCCGTTGGCGACAAACCTCAGCCTGCAAATGGCCGTGCCGTTGGCTGCCGTTATGCCGTTGAGCGACTGCTGGTTGAACCAAACAAAGCTCAGTTTTCCATCGTTGGCGGCGTCATTGCCGATATTGTTCGCATTGAGGCTGGTCAGGTTGAAGTTTGAGGCACTTAGGTACTCCAGCACGTCGGCGTCCCATTCCAGCGTGAACTGGAAGCCGCTGATGTTTTGAAAATCCTGCACCGTGAGCTGGAACTCGACAGTGTCGCCGGGGTTGCAGGTGCTGATATTTGGCAACGAGAAAGCCGTATTGAGTGCTGGCGGATTGGCAGTGGATGGGTCGGCCACGTCGCCGATTTTTACCCCAACGAAATCTTGGTTGAACAGCGAGTCCTGCAAGTTGGCAGCGATGATTTCCTCTGGAAACTGCGGCGTGAACGGGTGGCCCGGCACTGGAAATGCATAGTTGGCAGGTACGAAGCGCCAAGAGGTGCTGTTGGGGAAATTCGGCGAGTTGCCCAGCAGCAAGTCCCGCACGAGCGTTATGTCGAGGAAGGTGATGACCGTGTCTGCATTGGCATTGGCCGCAATGATTTGGTAGGGTGAAGTCAATGGCTGCAAGCCAGACACGTGGCCGTACATCGCAATCAAGTCAACGACCGAAATGCCCTCGCCGTGGTTGATGTCCTTGTGCGGAACCACCTCGTAGTCGGAGCCGGACAGCAGCGACGGGCAGCTGTAATCGCCGCTGGCATCGGTCACATCGGTGCTGATGGAGGCTGCCTCCACGGTCACATCTGGCACGGGGTTGCCGTTTGGCCGGGCGATGTTACCGGAGATGGCGAGCGGTGGCGCATTCTGGAAAATGAGGAAGCCAGCGCCGCCAGCGTTGTCGAGTGTGTTGACTGAAAACTCGCCGTAGGGGAAGCTGTTGAGGCTGCCTTCTGACCACTCTGGTGGCCCACCTGCGAACATGTCGTAGAGGGTATAAACGCCGTTGGAGGACTGGGTGGAGGTAGCGAAGGGGTCAAGGCCGCCGCCGTTGCTGATGGTGAACATGTAGAGGTCTTTCGGCTCGTCCACAAAGAAGCCAAAGTCGTCCACGGTGCTGGCGACGTCGGTAATGTCGGTGTTGGAGAAGTAAAACCGCACCTGCACGGGGTTGGCGATGGCGTTGGCGCCTGTCACTTTCCAGAAGCGGTTGGCCACAATCCAGATTTCGTTGTCAATATAATCAGCGCCGGAGAGGTTGTAGCCACCGCTGCCGAAGCCGGGCAAAGTGCCTGCCTGCACGCTCATGCCGAGGTCAATGGAGCCGATGTCCTGCCCGTTTTTTTTGATGGAAAGTAGGATGCGGTTGGTCGTGGTATTGAAGTAGTGCGTCCAGCCTTGGGCGTCGGTGCATTCTTCGTTGGCGAACAGAACCTGCCCAGCCAAACTGACGGGCTGTAGCAGGGAGAGGTCGCACTGGGCTTTTGCGGAGCCGAAGAATGCCCATGCGGCAATGAGGATGAGTGTTGAAAATCTCATGCGGTTTCGATTTCTGAGTTTTGAAAAAAACTGCACTTGGGAAAATGCAAATATTTTTGTTATACCCCGTTTGGGGCATTTTGTTTCATGGAAAATCCAGCAATATGTGTAGTTTATGACGTCCTTAAGGCGGTTTTCAGGCAAGGGAAATAGTGCGGGGACTCTTTTTTACAAAAGAATAGGGCGCTAAATAAAGGCGAAACTGCCAGCTTTGCAAAAAATCGGGCAAATGTACCTGTATCACGGTACTGGTTTTTGTTGATATGGTTCTTGCCTGCCCGCAGGAAAGAACCATATCAACCCACTTTCCTGCCTATCGGAAGGCAAAAACCCTCAACATGGACTTTCAGCAACTCATCGCTGCATTTGCGGAGCAAATAAAAAGCCAGTCGGTGCTCGACTGGGCCATCACGCTCACGTCGCTGGCGTACATCTGGCTGGCGGCCAAGGAGCGGCCCGTTTGCTGGGTGTTCGGCACGGTGAGCAGCGGGCTGTGGGCATGGGCCAGCTTCTTCCGCTACAACCTCTGGGTGGACGGCCTGCTCCAGGTCTTCTACGTGGGCATGGGCGTCTGGGGGCTGTACGCTTGGCGGGCGGGCAAGCAGGCCGACCAGTCGCTGCGCATCCAGCAGTGGCCGCTGCGCTCGCATTTTTTCCTCGTGCTGGCGGGGCTGGCGCTCACGCTGGCGCTCGGTTTTTTGTTCCAAACATACACGCCCACCTCCTACCCCTACCCCGATGCGTTCATCACGGCATTCTCCATCATCGCCACGGTGCTGACCATCCGAAAAGTGCTGGAGGGCTGGCTCTACTGGGTGTTTTTCGATACGCTGGCCATTGTGCTCTTTTGGAAAAAAGACGCCGTGCTGTTGGCCTTCGTCATGGTCGTTTACACCGTGATGGCCGCTTATGCTTGGCAACAGTGGCGACAAAAACTTAAAATTGAAACCCCGCAACTTGGGTAAATTTACCCCATGAAAAATCGAACACTACTGCACACACTTGCGCTGCTCGTGCTGCCGCATGTTTTGCTGGCGCAATTCACGCTAAATGGTGCCGCCGTGCAACTCAACGACACTTGCTGGACGCTGACCCCGGCGCAGAACGGCAAGGTCGGCTCCATTTGGAACGAAACCAAGATTGACCTCACCAACTCTTTTCAGGTCATCATGGAGCTGCACCTCGGCTGCACGGATGCCAACGGGGCCGACGGCATCCTCTTCGGCCTACAGCCCGTGAGCACGAGCATCGGGCAGCAGGGCGAAGGGCTTGGCTTTCAGGGCGTGTCGCCTTCCATCGGTATTGAGTTCGATACTTGGCAGAACGGCAACCTCGCCGACCCCAGCTTCGACCATGTGGCCATCACCAAGAACGGCGTGCTCAACCATGCCGCCGCCACCAACCTCGCCGGCCCCGTGCAGGCCAACCCCAGCGCCCCCAATATCGAGGACTGCAAGTGGCACAAGCTCCGGGTCAATTGGGACGCACCCTCGCAGACCCTCGAAGTCTGGTTCGACTGTAGCCGCCGCCTCACCTACACGGGCGACATCATCAACGAGGTATTCGGCGGCAACCCCAACGTGTTCTGGGGCTTCACCGCGGCCACGGGCGGCGCCAACAACCTCCAGCAGGTCTGCTTCAGCTACACCACTTTTTTGGACAAATTCGAGGACGTGGTCATTTGCCCCGGTGGGCAATACCAAATCACCCTCAGCGGCGGCACCGAATACCACTGGAGCCCGCCCGACGGCCTGAGCAACCCCGACATCGCCAACCCGATAGCCGCTCCCGAACAGACCACCGAGTACGAGGTGGAGGTGCTCGACGCCTGCGGCAACCAGTTCTTCGATACCATCAACGTCATCGTGGACGGCGACACGGTCTTCTTCGACCTCGGCGTGGACACCAGCATCTGCGAGGGCGAGTCGCTGCTGCTCGATGCCACTTCCACGGGCAATGCCTTCGTGGCCTTCCTGTGGTCCAACGGCCAGGGCACGGCCACTATTTCCGCTTCGCAAACGGGGCTGTATGCCGTCACCGTCACCATTGACGACTATTGCGTGGCCGACGACCGCAAGCTCATCTCGGTCATCCCATTGCCGAAGGCCAGCCTAGGCCCCGACACCTCGCTCTGCCTCAACCAAACCCTGCTGCTGGATGCCTCGACGACCGGGAACCCCAGCTACCTGTGGCAGGACGGCCTCACCTCGCCCACCCGCACGGTGGACAGCCCCGGTAATTATTCCTTACGTGTAGAAAATATTTGCGGTGAGAACGAGGTCAATATCAACGTGACCTACGAGGACTGTCGGCAGGTGTTTTTCCCCAACGTTTTTTCGCCGAATGGCGACGGTGTAAATGATGTGTTCATGCCCTACGATGGCGGGGACGTGGGGCGGGTGCTATCGCTACAAGTCTTTGACCGATGGGGCGGGCTGGTGTTCGAGTTCTATGATTTTTTGACCAATGAACCTGCTTATGGCTGGGATGGTTTCGCCGAAGGCAAACTAGCGAATGCTGGCATCTACGCTTGGGTAGCCGAGGTGGAGTTCCGGGACGGGTTCCGGCAGTTGTTGGCGGGGGAGGTGACGCTGCTGTGGTGAGTCATTGGCCATTTTTAGTGCATCAAAAACGGCCAATGACAACAGTTGATTAAGGCTCAGTGATTTACCAAGCAGTCTTTTTATGCCCCTTCACTGCATAGTAAAGGATGATTAAATAGCTGGGAATCAAAATCAGATAGGCGTTTTTCGGGCCGATGCTTTCCAAGTCGGCGAGGCTGCCATAGACCAAGGGCATGAGCGCACCGCCAGCAATGGCCATGATGAGCAGGGCCGAGCCTGTTTTCGTGAATTTGCCCAAACCATGAATGGCGAGCGGCCAGATGGCGGGCCAAACCAAGGCATTGGCCAAGCCGAGCAGGGCGATGAACAGCACCGAGGCGTAGCCATCGGTGAGCAGCACCAAAACGCTAAAGACCAGCCCGACCACGGCAGAATAGGTGAGCGCCTTCGCTTGCGACAGGTACTTGGGGATGGCGATAATGCCGATGACGTAGCCCACCACCATTGCCCCCAGCGTGTAGGCCGTGAAGTTCTTCGCCTCCGACAGTGGGATGCCCTGCGACTGGCCGTAGGTGCCGATGGTATCGCCAGACACTACCTCCAAGCCCACGTAAAAGAAGAGCGAAATGACGCCAAGCACCAGGTTTGGATATTGTAGAATGCTGGTTCTTTCGCTGGCTGTTGGGGCATGTACTGCGTCCTCTTCTTGCTCCTCCTCGATTTCGGGCAGTGGCGAGAAGCGTACCATGAGCGCCAGGCCCACCAGCACCAAGGCCATCA
>JALOMF010000626.1 GCA_025455635.1 Saprospiraceae bacterium
CAAGTATTTAATGAGCACTCAATAAAATTTAACCACTTAGTCCTCTTCTTAGTAATAACCTCAGCAGCCACCACTCGCTACCACTACCACTTCTCCCTATAATGAGATAGTACCCTTGAAGAAGAGCCGACAGTATTTATCAAACCAGAAGAATCACAAGAACTTCTCTGTGGACACTGGTGGCGGGGATGATGACCTCAAATCCGATGCCCTGCAAGCTGCATAGCACCATATTTATTTTTATTGATGTATAGTTCAATCAGTTTAGTCTTGCTTTCGAATGCAACGAAGCCAATGTAATCGCCCTTACCCTTGCATTGACTTTCGAAACAGGCATATGCAATCAAACATCCCGCCACCCAATCGTACCGTTTGCTGGTGCCAAGGTTATGCGGTGCAACCTCAAGGTCGTTCATAAAAACCATCCTATCAAATTGAAGAGTCAGCATCAACATCCCCTCAACTTTATGAGGGGTGGCCTCCAAAGTCAACTTGAAGAACAAGGCCGCTTTGAAATCCTTGTGCAACTGCCGCCAATTAAAACTCCACCCATCCTTCTTCAAAGGCATGTCGCCAAGCCTAGCAGCCTTGATTTCTGCCGCTACTAGATTGCCGGATAGGGTATCCTTGACGTTGACCTTCATGCTGCAATTTTACGAAAAATTATCAATATTTGATAATTTTTCAAAGCAAAAATTTGGTGTACGTCCCCAAATCCTTATCCCCCCTTCCCGACAAGCACAGCACCACAATGTCCTCTTTTTCAAACTTGACTTTCTCAAAAACAGCCAGTGCATGTGCCGATTCCAGCGCCGGGATGATGCCCTCCAGCCTCGCCAATTGGAAGGCCGCCGCCAGTGCCTCGTCGTCCGTTACAGGTACGAAGCTCGCCCGGCCGCTAGCCGCCAATTGTGCATGGAGTGGCCCCACGCCAGGGTAATCCAGCCCTGCTGAGATGCTGTACGGCTCAATGACCTGACCATCCCCGTTTTGAATCAACATGCTCAGGCTGCCGTGCAAAATGCCCGGTTTGCCGAGGGCGATGGTCGCTGCCGTCTCGCCCGTGTGGACGCCGTGCCCCGCCGCCTCCGAGCCGATGAGCCGCACCGATTTTTCTTCGATGAAATGGTAGAACGCCCCCGCCGCATTGCTGCCGCCACCGACACAGGCGATGACTGCCGCAGGGTTCGCAATGCCCTCTTTTTCAAGCAGTTGCACCCTGATTTCCTCGCTGATGACCGACTGCAAGCGGGCCACGAGGTCGGGGTATGGGTGCGGCCCCACCACCGAACCGATGATGTAGTGCGTATCCACCGGGTTGCAAATCCAGTCCCGGATGGCCTCGTTGGTGGCGTCTTTAAGGGTCTGGTTACCGCTCACGGCTGGCACGACCGTAGCGCCGAGCATCCGCATCCTCGCTACGTTGGGTGCTTGTCGCTCGATGTCGAGGGCACCCATGTAAACGATGCACTCCAGCCCCATCAGGGCGCAGACAGTGGCCGTGGCCACGCCGTGCTGACCCGCCCCGGTCTCAGCGATGATGCGCTTTTTCCCCAATCGTTGCGCCAGCAAAATCTGCCCAATGGTGTTGTTGATTTTATGCGCCCCGGTGTGGCAGAGGTCTTCCCGTTTGAGGTAAATCTTCGTGCCGTACCGCTCCGAGAGCCGCTTCGCAAAATAGAGCGGCGTCGCCCGCCCCGCATAGTCCTTCAGCAGCGCCCGAAACTCCGTTTGGAACGCCTCCGACTCGATGATGTCGAGGTAGCAGCGGCGCAGTTCCTCCACATTGGGGTGCAGCATTTCGGGAATGAACGCCCCGCCGAACTGGCCGTAGAAGCCGTCGGGGTCGGGGGTGCGCAGACTTTCCAAGTTTTTGAAACTTGGAAAGTCTAGGTCTTGATTTTCAGCCAAATAGCTCATGCTTGAATGTTTTTATCAGTTCAAAATCCTTGAGGCCGGGTTCGGTTTCGAAGCGGGAGTTGATGTCGAGGGCAGCGCAGATGGCGGGACAGCTTTCCGAAAGTTTAAAACTTTCGGAAAGCTGTCCCGCCATCTGCGGCCCAATGCCGCCGCTTAATATAAACGGCGTTTCGCCCTGATACTTCTCCATCAATCCCCAATCGAATGTCACGCCATTGCCGCCCCGGTCTTTCCCTTTGGTGTCAAAAAGGAATTTGTCGCAGCAATCGGCATACGCTGCCGTTTTCCCAAAATCAAAATCCTCGTCCACGCCAAAGGCTTTCCATACCTCCAATCCGCTCATTTTCAAAGCGTTGCAAACTTCCGGCGATTCGTCGCCATGCAACTGAACGACCTGCAAGCCAAGCGACTCGGCGGTGTTTTTCATTACTTCCATCTCCTCGTTCACGAATACGCCGACCTTTTTTGTTGGGCCGGGCAGTTCCCGAACCCAGCCCAAATCGGCCACCTCGCCCACGAAGCGGGGGCTTTTTTTGTAAAAAATGAACCCGATATAGTCCGGCTCCAAAATCAGGAGTTGATGGACGTTGGCGGGGTGTTTTAGGCCGCAGATTTTTAACTTCATGGTTGATAAAGGTTGATAA
>JALOMF010000627.1 GCA_025455635.1 Saprospiraceae bacterium
GTTGATTTCCTTCAGTTTCCACTCTAAAGCACCGCTAATAGGAACCGAACCAAGTTCCACCCAGCCTTCACCGTTCAAAGGGCAGCCGTGCTTGGTGTTGTTGATTCCAAAAGGGAGGTTTTCGCAATCGGTGGTGCCATAAAAAGAAATCGTGGTAGGTGGTGAGTTGAAGGATTGCGTGAAGCCAATCCAAAACTCAAAACGGTACTCAACCCCAGCCAAAAGTGGCGAAATGAGGCAAGCCCCTGCATACTCTTTCCAGTTTAAGTTCGATTCTTCAGGCCCGTTTGGCCCATTTGGGTTGCCTATGCGCCCATTGCGGAAGCCAACACAACCATCGCCATCGGGGAATGGAAGTGGCGGCGGCAAATCGGGCCAGCCCATCCAGCCGCATGTGTGCAGGTAGTCGGTGGTAGGCTCCGAAGCCTGTATCCAAGTATCGGCGCAGTAGAGCTGCGAGCGGTCTAGTGGGCAGCATATTCGGTCTTCGAACGAGGGGTTCGGGATGAGGGATTGCGGCAAAGCCTCAGGGCAATCGCAGTCGGGGTCGTTGAGGTCAATCAGGCCATCTTCATCGTCGTCAATGGCATTGTCGCATACTTCCACCGGCAAGAAAGTGGTCGCAGTAAGGCTGTTTTTTACCCAGAAAAAACCACCGAGCAAAATGGAAGTGACAAGTAACGGCAACTTCATCGGGATGGGTTTTGAATATGGTTGAACGGCAAATGGTTGGGCTGTTTCAAAGGTAGCCAAAACATGGAAGTATCAAAGCAGTTCATTGTTTTATTCGGTAATTTGTCTGCACAAAGCATGTTTGTCAATGTTTAACACCTGGGTTACAGTAAATGCCGCACCAACGGCTTTAACTTTGCATATTGTTTTTGTAAAATGAAATCATGAAATACGGCCTTGTATTTTTGTTAGCCCTGCCTATGTTTTTTGTCCTCAAAGCACAGGGGGGCTGTGAGATTAGCATCAATTTGCAGCACTACGCTGGCGATACACTTTGGTTTGGCACGACGGTTGGCAAGCGGATTGTCACCGATTTTGCGGCGCTCAAGCAAGCCGACGGTTCTTTTTTGCTGAAAACTGAGAAAGACCTGCCCGAAGGCATGTACGCCATTATCTACAAACGGGGGGCTAACACTGCCTTGCAGTCGTTTCAGGTTTGGCTGCTCGATGGGCAACGGAAGTTCAGCATCAGCACCAGCGTGGGCACTCCCTACGGTCAAGCGACCATAGCTGGTTCCCCCGAAAATGAACTGCTCTTCAAATACCACCAGCTTTTTCAGCCCGCCGACCTGGCGCTGGAGGATGCCATTGCCCGTTGGCGTTACCTTCAGGACGAAGATTCTTGGCGGCAACGGGTGCGGCAGGAGGAGGCTTTCCGCAAGTTCCAAGATGATTTTCTGGCGACTGCGCCCACAGGCCCAACTGCCGAACTTGTGGCGCAGACCTTGCTCATCTTGCCGCCTGCCGGTGCCCAAAATGCTGACTGGAAACAAGCCGCCGATGCCCGTTGGCGCTACCAGCGAGCGCATTTTTTTGATAAAATGGACATTGCCTCCCCCAGCTTCCTCCGCTACCAGCAGTGGCTCGACCGGGCCGATTTTTTCCTGATGCACTTGCCGCCGCCGCACCCCGATACGACAAAAGCCGTCATTGGTTTGGTGTTCAAAAAGCTGGAAGCATACCCGGAAGGCTACGAATACTACACCAAGTACATCCTCAATTCTTTGGCAAAAATGAGCCAATTCCGCCTCGACGAGGTGTACGTACACGTGGCTCGCAACTACGTATTGGCTGGAAAATGCGCATGGGCCAATTCCAACGACCTCAAGAACATCCAAAACACGGCCAATGGCTTGGAGATGCTGTTCGAGGGCCAGTCGGCGCCCCCAGTTGCTTTGTTCGAGCGGGATGGCAAAGCCACCAATCTTTACGACATCAAGGCACCTTTGACCCTCCTGCTCTTTTATATGCCCGACTGCGGCCACTGCAAAAAGGAGATTCCCACCATTGCGAAGCTCTACGAAAAATATGGCCCGAAAGGGCTGAAAGTAGTGGCGGTTTGCTTGAAAGCTTTTGAAGACGTGGGCCAGTGCTGGGATTTTGTGGATGGCCAGAAATTGCCAAATGACTGGTACTTGGTGGCTGACCCTGAGCGGAAATCCAACTTGACCGTGAAGTACAGCGTGAAGAGTTTTCCCCGGCTTTTTTTACTGAATTCCGATAAAAAAATAGTTTACAAACGCAGCGGGGACAGCCCTGAGTGGCAATTGGATTCGGTTTTGGGCAAATTCCTCAAATGAGCTTTTTCACAAAACTCACTCCAACCGTTGCCGAATCTTGCTGCCCCGCCGAAACGACCGCAGCAGCAGGAACATGAAAAAAGCCGCCACCCCAAACCCCCATTTCACGCCCAACGTCTCGCCTTTTTCATAAAAAAGCCAGCCAAAATAGGCCGAGGCAATGCTCATGATGGTGAGCACGAACTGCTGCCCCGACTGGTACAGCAGCTTGGAGCCTTCCCGGATGTCGGGCGTTCGGGTTTCCAGTTTT
>JALOMF010000118.1 GCA_025455635.1 Saprospiraceae bacterium
CGACGATGTTCTCGTGCATCTGCACCATGCTTTTCCACCAATATTCCTTGATATTGTTTTTGAGCAAAACGCCGTAGGGGCCGTAATCATAGACTGCGCTGAGGCCATCGTAGATTTCAGATGATTGGTAAATAAAGCCGTACTCCTTGCAGTGGGCCGTGAGTTTCTTGAATGCGTCTGCGGATGTTTGAGACATTGCGATTTCGGATTGCGGATTTCGGATTTCGGATTGGGGGGAAGTGCCAAGCCGAAATTCAAATCCCATGATGTTCGATAAACGGATTTTGGGTGAAAAGTTGCCCAAAAGGAGGGCAAAGGTAAGTGATGGAGTGTAGAAATTGAAAGCGGGATTCAGTGTTTGCGAAGCAATAAAACGCAAAAAGGCGAGCCAATGGCCCGCCTTTTTGTATAAAATGCTTTGAGCGACAATTTGGAAAGCGTGGCAGCATCCATAAAAGCAGGTCATTTTCGGAAATGCACTGCACCGACTGCCAACTGCCAACTGCAGACTCAATTAGTTGCTCAATACCCGGAACTCCGTGCGACGGTTCTTGGCGTGCTCATTTTCAGAGCACTCAACGCCATCGGCACAACGGTTTTTCAGTTTAGTCTCGCCGTAGCCACGGGCTACAAGGCGGCTGCGCTGGATACCACGGCCCACGAGGTAGTTCACTACTGACTCGGCACGAGCTTGTGACAGGCTCTGGTTGGCTTCGTTTGCACCACGGCTATCAGTGTGCGAAGCGATTTCAACACGGATATTTGGCTTGTCCTTCATCAATTTCAAAAGCTTGGAATCAATGATGCCACGTGACTCGGCAGTCAAGCGGGCACTGCCCAATTCGTAGAGGATAGGCAGCACGTTGTTGTCGGTCAGGGCGCAGTCAATTTCTTCCCAAACGGCAACACCGCCCCTGTCCTTCAGGGTTTCCACTGTTTCAACAGCGTACTCGGCAGGGATTTCGGTTTTCACCACTTCTTCGTCCTTCACCAATACACGCTTGGTGATGGTCTTGTACTCGGCAGGGATTTCGATGGTCTCGTAGCGGGCCTCTTTTGCCACTACCTGACGGGTTACGGTCATGGACTTGCCACCCTTTTTAACCTTAGAAAAAGTAGCGTCCGCCTCCACGGTCTGGCTGTTCACGTTGCGGAACTCGGCAGGGTGCTCCACGTAGCAAAGCACCATGCAATCACGTGGGTCGTCGGATTTGCAGTTTTCGGCAGACGACTGGTATTCCCAACGGGCCACTTTTGGGCGCACTTCGATGGTCTCGGACTTTGTGCCCAACTTGGCTGGTACGATGGTGATTTCGTTGTAAGGCTGCTCGATTTCGATGGTCTCGGACTCGGTTTTGTACTCGGCAGGGTATGCCACGTACTTCTTGGATGCTGCTTTTACCATCACACGTTCCTCAACGGTTTTGTATTCGGCAGGCACTTTCTTGAGGGTAGTGTATGCTGGCCGGGCCAACATGCGCTTCTCGGTAGTTTCGTACTGCTCTGGCGTCACGCAACGGATGTAGCATTTGCCTGGTACTGGGTTTGCTGGCAATCCCTCTACTTGGGCTTGGATAGCTGTCGCCAATAAGAATAGCGAACAAAGTAAAACAACTTGCTTTTTCATACACTGAGATTTTAGATTAGAATTAATTGAAAAGCTGATTGATAAATTCTTCCAAGATGTAGACAGATTCGATTCAGGAGAATAAGGAGGGAATCCAATGATTCCTACTGGGTAAGTATGCGCTAGCTGATTAAGTGCGCAAATCTAATAATACATTTGTGAAGTTGAAGCAACAATACTACAAAAATAGCATTAAACTTTCATTGACTTTACAAAGCTGCCTTTAGACCTTACCGAACGAAAAAGGTAACAGCTTTTATTAGATTATTTTTCAATGAGATAGCCTAAAAAACAAAGCTAGATTTTCCGGGCGATGAGCACCCCATCCCTCACGGGCAGCATCAAATTTTCCACCCTAGGGTCGTTATGCACCAATTTATTGAAAGCATCCATGGTCTGGGTATCGGCATCTTCCGCCTTTTTGGCCACTTTCCCGTCCCAGAGCACGTTATCGGCGATGAGGAGGCCGCCGGGATTCAGCAGTTCCACCAGCATTTCATAATAAACCGGGTAGTCGAATTTTGCGGCGTCCAAAAAGACGAGGTCGAATCGCAGCCCAAGCCGGGGTATCACCTCCTTCGCATCGCCCAAATGCGCCTCGATGCAATGCGATAGCCCCGCTTTTTCGAAGAATTTCTGGCTGATATGTGCCAGTTCTGCATTGACCTCTATCGTGTGCAAGCGGCCACCCGCTGGCAGCCCCTTGGCTATGCAGATGGCGGCATACCCCGTAAAAGTACCAATCTCAAGGGCCAGCATCGGCTTGGACAAGCTCGTGAGCAGGGTAAGTAAGTGGCCTTGCATCTTGCCGCTTATCATCTGCGGCGATAGCGTGTTTAGGTGGGTTTCCCGCTCCAATTCGTAAAGCGCAGGCACCAGCAGCGTAGTGTGCGCTTCGCAATAGGCATTTATCTTTTTTTGCATTTGAAAAATAGGGACTGGGCGTGGACAGCGGCGCTGAAACACCACCCAAGGTGAGCGTCAGGCCATGCCGGATTGCATGGCCAGCTTTAGTAGGTCAACTTGCTTGGACACGCCAAGCTTTTGCTGGATGTGCTTGCGGTGCGTGTCCACGGTGAGCTTGCTGATGCCCAAGTTGTCGGCGATTTCCTTGGAGGTTTGGCCGTTCACGATGAGCCGAAGCACCTCCCGTTCACGTTCGGTCAGCTTGAAGGTCTTGGCAAGGGCCTTGGCAGCCTGACCTCCTTCGTTGGGCTTTGAGCCTCCCGAATCGGCTGGGAGGACATGGGCGAAAGCAACTTTTTCGTTGGCCTTGCCCAGGGCAAGGTTCACCTCCCGAAATACCCTTCGGTGATAGGCAAGCTGCGCAGCAAGTTCCTTGTTTTCCCGCCGCAACATGCTGATTTCTTTGTTCAATTGCTCTGTTGTTTTGCTTTGCTCTATCATGGTGTCAAAGTTTGTTCTAATATTTTTGAATTGGGTTTCTCGTTTTTTTAAAACAAAAAAGGCTGGATTTTCGAGGCTTGTTTTGTGGTTTTGCACAAATGCGTATCTTGCACCCCGTTTACAAGAACCGATTAAATACGACATCCTACCTCAGAAGCAGTTTGTCCGTCTAGCACCTAACAGCCCTGCTTCTTACATTTGCAATACTCGCATTGCATTGCCGCATTTTATCGGCCCTCTTGATAGACTTCCACCACACTATTCAGAACACCGGCGTTATGTTTTTTATTAACTTAAAGTGTTTCCCATGAACAAGCAACAACAAATTAAGGTGTTTATTGCCGACGACCACCCTATTGTACTTCAGGGTGTGTCTTGTGTTCTTTCCAACAATCCAGCATTTCAAGTTGTAGGTACGGCGGCTTCCGGCGACGAGCTTTCCAGAAAATTGCTCCACGCCAAGCCAAATGTGCTGCTGCTCGACCTGAACATGCCGGGCAAAGATTTTTACGAAAACATCAATTGGGTAAAAACCAATGCACCTTCGGTGAAAATCCTAGCCTACACATCCTATCACACGACCGACCTCGTTCGGTCGCTCATCCACGACGGCGCAGCGGGCTACCTGCCCAAAACCGCCACGCCTGCAGAAATTGCGGAAGCCATCCAGTGTGTGTCTCAAGGTGAAATTCACGTGACAATGGTAGCCCATGCCCAATCCGACGCAACACCTGTGACGGAGCACGCAGCCTCGCTTCCCGATGATTTCCGAAAGCGCCTCGGCCTTTCCCGTCGGGAACAAGAAATCCTCGTGCTCATCAGCCGTGGACTCAGCAGCCAACGCATTGGGCAAACCCTCTACATCAGCAAGCACACCGTGGAGACGCATCGGAAGAACATCCTCCGCAAACTAGATTTCAATTCCAGCACTGAACTCGTCAAGTTCGCTGTCCAGCAGCGGCTGGTTTAGTAACTGGGGAATTGGTTGAATCGGTTGAATTTGGGGAATTGGTAGGCCGGTGCCTACCAATTCAACTAGTTCAACCAATTCAACCAGTTTGCCAATTTACTGCCTAAGCACATAAGCACTTAACTGTTGGTTGGCCAATTTTTTCACCAGCCCGAAAGCCTCGGCCTTGGTGTCAAACGTATTGACATAAACGGCGTGCAGGCCGCTCCTGTCCTGTTTCACAATGGTCGTGTTGGCATAGCCCATTTGCGTGAGCAAATCGTGGCGCTTGTTGGCGTTGTCAATATTGGCAAAAGTGCCCGCCACTACCGTGAAAGACTTGCTCTTGTAGTTGCTTGCGCTGCCGTTGTTGCTGATTGGAAGTACCTCGCCATCGGCTGACGTACCGTCTTGCCCACCCTTGCCAGCGTCAGGTTCGCCGTTGGGGCCATTGTCTTCCGAATTGCCCGAATTCTCAGCAATGGGCGCATCGGAGGACATGCTCAAAGCCGGGTCGCCCAGCTCCAAAATCTTGACCTCGGTGCGGCGGTTGTACTGGTGCTCCCGCTCCGAGCAGGCCACGCCAGAGGCACAGCGGTTGCGCAGCTGCGACTCGCCATAGCCCCTAGGCACCAGTCGGCTGCCTTCCACACCCTTTGATTTCAGGTACTTCAGCGCACTGGCCGAGCGCCGCTTCGACAAGTCTTGGTTGTAAGCTGCGCCGCCCCGGCTATCGGTGTGCGAAGCAAGCTCCAGCTTCATGCCTGGGTACGACTTCATCATGGCCACAACTTCGTTCAACTCTGGGTAGGCATCGGGGCGAAGCGAGGCGTCATCAAAGTTGAAGTAGATATTGGGCAATTGGATGGTCATGCCAGCGTAGAGCGCCGAGCCGCCGAGGTAGAGCGTCAGCGGTATCCGGGCGTTGAGGGCGCATGGCGTATCCTTGGTGGACACGATGCCGGGCGCCGAAGTTGCGCCGTTGCGCACGGCATAAACGCTGAAGGTGCGGTTGCAAGGCAAGCAGTAGTCAAATTTGCCCTCACGGTCGCTGTACACGACGATGGCCTCCTTGCTGTCCACATCCACGATGTGAATCTCTGCCCCTGAGACTGGAACCTGGCTGCCGAGCGTGAGCAGGTCGCCATCGAGCGGCACACAGTTGCTGGCCTTGCGCAATTTGATGTCCAGCTTTGAGATATCGGTTTCAGGCGTCACCACTACGTACTCGGGCAGGTAGCCTTCCTTTTCGATTTTAATGACGCTGCTGCCCTTGCGGAGCGGCACTTTGGCTTTGCCATCGGCGGCTGTTGTGCCCGTTTGGCCCATGTCGCCGGAGTTCACGTCAAGGATGAAATTGTCCTTGCCGTCGCCGGGTAGGAGCTTCACGAGGGACTGGTCTTCGCCAGCCAGGCCGATTTCGTTGAAATTGATGGCGCTGATATTGACGCCCTCCATCGGGTTGCCGTCAGCATCTTTGATTACCAAACCATCAAGGTTGCGGTTGGTGGAAGCGAATTGCCCGGTAGGGCCATCAATATAAAAACTGTAGATATCGTCGGCACCGAAGCCGCCGCTGCGCTCGGAGGAGAAATAGCCGTTCTTGTTCTCGCTGTCCACGATGAGGCCAAAGTCGTCAAACTCGGAGTTGAAAGGTGTGCCGAGGTTCTCTGGCGTTGACCATTTGGCGCTGCCGCCGCTCTGAACCGTGACGAATAGGTCGAGGCTGCCACGGCCTCCATGCCCATCGGAGGAAAAGTAGAGCGCCCCATCGGCCCCAATGTAAGGGAATACCTCGTTGCCGGGCGTGTTGACGGTGGGGCCTAGGTTGACCATTTGGCCCCAGGTTTCGCCCACTTTTTTCACCATGTAGAGGTCCATGCCGCCTTGGCCACCGGGCACGTCGGATGAGAGGTAGAGTACGTCGCCCTCCGCCGAAATGGTGGGGTGCATAAAATTGTAGGAGGTGTTGTTGAATGGCAGTTTTTTCACATCGCCCCACAGCTCTGCACTGTCTTTTGAGGCTTGGTAAATCTGCATTTTCAGCAGTTTGTCGGGGGCGTACTCCTCCAATTCGTTGCGGGTGAAAAAGATGGTACTAGCCGTGCGGTCGAAGGTCATTGGGCCTTCGTGAACCTTCTCAAGCAGTTGACTGGAGAATAGTTCTGGCGCTTTCAAAAAGCCTTCTTCGTCACGCTGCGACCAGAACATTGACATGAGGTTGATGCCGCCCGCTCGTTTGTCTTTGACGTTGTCGTACAGCAAATTAACGTCACGTGTAGTCACGAACACGATTCCGTCCTTGTAGAATACGGGGCTGTATTCCAGTTTGTCAGAATTTACTCGTCGTTCGTTGGTGAGCACTATCCGGTCGTCGCCAAGTGTGATTTGCGCCGACACTTCTGTGACGAACAAAGTAGCAATGGCCAAGGATGCAACAAGTGTGGTAATTTTTTTCATATCAAAAGTGTGTAACTTGAGGGGTCAGGTTCTAACGAGCACCAATTTTAAGGTAGCTGTACAAACTGTTTCGGTTGGTCGCTTTGCGCTAGTCAAGCACGATGGGCATGGTGTGAGAAGCAGCTCGTTCCGCTTTTTTAAAACAAAACGAGCTGCCTAATCCTGTCAAACATAGTTCCAAAGATTCAAACACACACTTGCCGGGTGCAACTGCGGCCCTCCTGTTTATTTTTTCTTGAAATAACGTGGGTTTTCCAAGTCGCCCTCATCGGTACGCAAGTCGTAGCGCAGCAGTACTTCTGCCGAACCAGACTGGAATTCCCTGATTTTGGAGAGGGTGTAATCGTAGCCGATACCGACCCCGAATTTTGGTGTGACTTGGAAGAACACCAAGCCATCCACGCTATCCCCATTGCCGTCACCGCCTGCCCGATAGCTGACGCCTGCCGTGAGTTTTTGCATGTACCGCACACTTAAATTCACGTCAAGGTCAATGGGCGAATTGCTCACCCATTTCACCAGAAAATTGGGCATCAGCTCTACTTTATCAGACACAGGAATGGCCGCCCCCATCGAGTAGTATCGGTGTGGTGCAATCTTGGCAGTTACCCTCGAAAGGTCGTTCAGGCCGACGTCATTGGGGTACAATTGCGGAGCAGAAGCACCGATATAAAACATGTCTTTGTAGGTGAGGTAGCCGCCCACGCCCACATTGGCCGCATACTCATCGTCAAACCTGTTGTCGTTGAGTGAGTTGTCGAATTGAGAAACGGTGACAACCCGCTTATCGCCGAAATGGATACCAAAGTACTCCAAAGTAGCTTGCAGCCCCAACCTTAGGCTGAGGTCTTCGGTAAGGCGGAGGTTGTAAGAATAGGCTGCGGAGCCAAACCAAGCGTAGCTAACACCGATGGCGTACCTTGAAATGGAGCCGCCAACACCAGCCCGTTGGTTCATTATCGGCGTCTGGAAACTAAGTACTTGGGACATTGGCGCCCCTTCAAAACCAATCCACTGGCTGCGGTGGAGCGCCGTGAAAGATGGCGTATTGCGGCTGCCCACGTAAGCAGGATTGTACAATTGTTGGTTGTACATGAAATGCGTGTAGTGCGGCTCTTGTTGTGCCCATACGCTCAGGCTCAAGAGAACAAATACGAGGGTTGATAATTTTTTCATGCTGATTTTGAGAATTTGACCCGACGATTCGCCGGGGATTGGAGCAGTGGACTTGGGCAATGTAGGAACTCCATCGAACCCCTACAGTGCCCAAGCTTTTGCCCATCTTATCGGTAAATCATGACGAATCCTTTCTTAGGAGCCGTATCGGAATCTTGCTGGAACACGAAGAAGTAAGTGCCATCAGGCAGTGGTTGCCCTTCGTAAGTACCTTTCCAGTCGTTCAAGTATGGCGCTGCTTCGTACACTTTGTCGCCCCATTGGTTGTAAACCACCAGCGTGTTGGACAAGCTGGTTTCTGCGCAAGACACGACCATCTCGTCGTTGGCGCCATCGTCGTTTGGTGAAATGACCGTCGTAATCACGCATTCGTCATCGCTGTAGTTGGTAATCAACGTAATCTTCGCAATGTCGCACAAGCCTGGGCAGTTGACATAGCAGAACTCCACGATGAGGTTGTCAGTGCCCCAGAACCCGGCATCGGGCCTGAAGACATAGATGCTGTCGCTAGCCTGCTCCACCGTGCCGTTCAACGGCTGCTGCAGGATATTGATGGTGTAATCGGCATAGTTGAAGTTCACGAAGTCCGACATATTGAACTCTTGCGGAACGTCAACGAAACCCTTAACATCGCCATCATTTGCACTGATAGCACCTAGTATCTCCACAACCACGGTCGCAGTATCCGTGCAGCCGCCGTTCGAGGCTACCACATAATAAGTACCACTGACCGCACCCGATGCGATGCTTGGGTTTTGCATCATGGAGAAGGGAACCTGCAAATTGGAAGGTGAATACCACTGGTAGGTGGTCGGGCCAGTGAAACTGCTTGCCGACAGGCTAAGTATCCCATCTTCACAACCATCCAATGTGTTGCTGGCAACCAAGCCGTCAAGACCGTCGGTTATCACGACATCCACGCTGCCAAAGCCTGTGCATCCAGAGCCTGCCGCTACAACATCCAAGAAGTAAGTGCCGGAATTGACAGAACTGGCATTTGCAATCGCCAAGCTAGCTGCGTTCGACAACGTGGTGCCGTCTGGTCCAGTCCAAACAAAATTGGCAATGCCCGCAGCCGTTGTGGAAAGCGTGACGGGTGATGTGCCATCCACGCAATTCAATTCGCCACTTACGACAATGTCAACGACTGGCTGTGCTTCCACCGTGATGGTCACAGAGACCACATCAGTGGTGCAAGCTCCATCCGTTGCGGCAAATTGATAAGTGAAAGTGCCCGTACCAACTGGGAAAACAGTGATGGCATTCATGCTTTGCGAATTGGCAGGTACCCCGTTGCCCGTCCAAATATAGCTGGCACCAGTGTAGAAAGTACCCGTCAGTTCCACAAAGCCACCTTCGCAAATCGTGCTCTCGCTGGCAGCGAGCTGTGCGTCGGGGCTGAGGCCCATCGTAATGTTCAGGAAGGTGGTGGCTGTGGTTTCACACCCATTCACACTCTTCGCAATCACCGTATAAAGTCCAGTAAATGAGTCATTTACGTCCTGTAAAACCACGCTCGAAGTATTGCCCGGCAATGTGCCAAATGGCCCAGACCACATCCAAGACGTAGCGCCCGTGCCATTGTCCACCAAGGTTAGGTCGCTGCCGCCGTCCACGCAGGCCACATCGCCTACCACATCGAGGTCAATCACTGGGAAAGCATCCACGGTCAATGACCATTCGGCGGTGTCAGAGATGCATCCATCCACCACCACATAAAGCGAGTAGATATAAGTGCCCGGTACAGTGGGGGTCACGCTCACGATTGGGTTGTTGACGGGCGTGAGGCCGCTGCCAGCCATTGGCATGGCCGACCAAACGTAGGTCACGCTGCCACTGTAAGCCTGGTTGGTGAAAATGTTCTCCTGCGCACCTACGCAAGTGGCCGTTGCAGAGCCGAAAAGCACTGGAGCGGTAGGTGGAGGATTTACGCTAACCACCTCGCTGGCCGAACCCGTGCAGCCTAGGCTGGAAGTTGCCACCACGGTGTAGGTGCCAGCGTTTGCAAGGGTTGGGTTGAAGATGGTCTGGTTCTGGCCTTGTACTGTCGAACCATTCGGGAAAACCCAAGCCCAGTTGCTCACAACTGCTGGGCCTGCGCTAGTAGCCGTCAGTTCCAGCGGCAATGTACCAGAAGTGCAAA
>JALOMF010000628.1 GCA_025455635.1 Saprospiraceae bacterium
GGGTTGACCTGCCTGAAAAATGCCTCTTCCAACAACAATGACCTTAATTCTTCTAGGGTCATTTTTGAGTAATATTTCCTTAAATCGTCAATATTAACTTTATCGTTGACCAAAACAGGTTCGATTGCAGGTTTAGTTATTATTTCGTATCGTTTTGATTCCTTTAGGGCAGCTATTTTAGCCTTTTTTGATTTTTCGATTTCTTCCTCATTTTTCAAATTATAAACTATCCGGTTATCAAAATCAGTGGTCAAGTTTTTCACCAAAGTTATTTCTTTTTCATCTGCATAATGGATGCTAAAGCCCCCTTCAAAATGTATGTTCCGATTATTGAAGTCACTAGTGTCCAATTCAATCACTAATAATTTATCCTCAAGAACGTACCATTTACCCTCCATTCCATTATGAAGGCAATTTCCATTTTTGTCCAGTGAAAGTTCGGCAAATTGAATTGGGTAAGTTTTGCCATAATTGTACATCACAAAGGTTTGCTCCATACAAGCCCATTTTTGAAGGGTCAGCAATTCAAGTACTTCTTGGTTGATGTTGATGGCCTCCTCGTCTTTCAATTGGAATGGTGCCACCACTTGGGCGATTGTCCAAGAAGCAAAAAGACAGAAAAATAAGCAAGCAGAAAAACGCATGACAATCTATTTTTCAATGAAGAAGAAACAAAAAGCCAATAGGCAAAACTAAGGAAAAAGCATTATGTCACCCCCAATTTGCTTAAATCCAGTTTTAAACCCACACAAACATCCTCACCGGAAAGCACATGGTCAAAACTGGAAATCGTTTCGGAAGTGCCGTTTTGACGATAAATATATGCTTTCTTCTCCATCGGGTCAATCAGCCAAGCAAGCCGAACGCCATTTTTTATCCAAACATCCGTCATTTTCTTTTTGAGGCGGGCTATGCGGTCGCTGTTAGAGCGGACTTCGATTACGAAATCGGGGACGAGCGGTGCGAGTCGTTGGCGTTCTTTGGGAGTGAGGGCTTCAATTTTTTCAAGAATAATCCAAGCTGTCGAGGCAGCGTGAATGGAATTATCTGGCAATTTATAGCAGGTTGATGGGCCAATTGATTTACCAGTCCTGTCTAAAACAGCCCAATTGCCAATTTCACCTATTACATCGCCTTCGATTACGCCATCATCAAAACCGATTGGTGTTGAAACGATGAGTGTGCCATCAGCAGTGCGTTCAATTTGTAGGTCAGGATGATTGCAGCAAAGTTGGAAAAATTGGGCGTCTGTCAGGCGGTTTTCTGGCTTGATTTCAAGCACTTTTGGACTATCAAGATTGCCCAATTTAGCTAGTGATGTATTAACGAGAGATGAAAGGATGGCCATCTGACATTTTTTTCCAAAGATATACTACTTCCAAAAAATCAATGCATCCCCTCCATTTCTTTTCAATCCTTACCTTCGCAATTCCAATTTTCACAACAAACAAACGAAAATGAACCTTACTGACTTAGGTAAAAAGACCTGTTACACCTTGATTTTCAGCCTATTGTCGCTCGTTGCGATAGCCCAGGAGAAAGAAAAAACGGACGAACCGAAAGTCCCCAAGCGCAGCAACCACGGCTTCGCTTTCGAGCAATTGGGCACCGTGCTGCCCACCCCCAACGACTACCGCACCGCCGACGGCTCGCCCGGCCCTGAATATTGGCAGCAAAAAGTGGATTATAAAATCGACTGCTCACTCGACCCGGAAAAGCGGCAACTGACGGGCAAGGAGCATATCACCTACCACAACAATTCGCCGCAAACGCTCCGCTACCTCTGGCTCCAGCTCGATGAAAACCAGCACGCTGCCGACAACGACCTGCACCACGCCCACACGCACGACATCGGCAAGAACATGAACGAAAAAGCCATGCGCATGCTCGAATCGTGGACGGAATTCGAAGACTACGGCCACCGCATCAAATCAGTGATGGACAACGCTGGCAAGCCGCTCAAGCATTTCATTGACAACACGGTGATGCGGGTGGAACTGCCTCAGCCATTGGCCCCCGGCCAAAAATTCGAGTTCAACATCGAATGGGGCTACATCTTGATTGACCGGGTGAACAATATCACCTTCGGGCGTGGTGGCTATGAGTTTTTTGAAAAAGACGAGAACTATCTTTTCACCATAACCCAATGGTTTCCAAGGCTTTGTGTGTTCTCCGACTTTGAGGGCTGGCAGAGCGACCAGTTCACGGGCACGGGCGAGTTTGCCCTGAACTTCGGGGATTACGACGTGAAAATTACCTTGCCCGACGACTTCACGGTGGGTGGCACGGGCGTCTGCCAGAACTACGAGCAGATGCTCCCCGCCGAGCAGTTGGCCCGTTGGAACAAAGCAAAAAACAGCAGCGAACCCATCGAAATCGTGACCTTGGACGAGGCCAACAAACTCGAAAAAAAGAAGAAATCGAAGACCACAAAGACTTGGCACTACAAGGCCGAAAACGTGCGTGACTTCGCCTGGACGGCCTGTCGCCGCTTCATTTGGGATGCAATGGCCGTGAAAAACCAGGATGGGAAACCCGTGATGTGCAT